>NZ_OZ245712.1:2100000-2365000 GCF_965226985.1 Algihabitans sp. | reverse complement strand
ACACCCCGAAGATGTTCCAGTTCTACTTCCATAAGGACCGAGGCCTCAACCATGCGCTTTTGCAACGCGCAAAGGACGCCAAGTTCGATGTCATGGCGCTCACGGTTGATACGATCACTGGCGGGAACAGAGAACGAGATCTCAAAACAGGATTTACCTCGCCGCCTAAGTTGACGCCATCGAGCATTTTCAGTTTCGCGACTCACCCTATGTGGGCCTGGAATTTCTTGACCAAGCCGAAATTCGACATGCCTCATCTGTCCGGATACGTCTCTGAAGGGACAAGTCTGGCCGTATCCGTCGGAGACTACTTTTCGACCATGCTGGACCAATCGATGAATTGGAAAGACGCCGAAAAGCTGTGTAGGGATTGGGACGGCCAATTTGCATTGAAAGGCATCATGAGTGTCGAGGACGCTAAACGCGCCGTGGATATAGGATGTACAGGCATAATGGTATCCAATCACGGAGGACGGCAGCTCGACGGATCAAGGGCTCCGTTCGATCAACTCGCAGAGATTTGCGATGCCGTTGGTGACAAGATCGACGTTGTCTGCGAAGGCGGAATTCAACGCGGAACTCACGTTCTCAAGGCCCTTTCGGTTGGAGCCAAAGCCGTTTCAGGAGGCCGGCTCTACCTATATGCCCTGGCCGCCGCCGGCCAGAGAGGTGTGGAAAAGGCGCTCGAGAACTTCAGGATTGAGATTGAGCGCGACATGAAGCTGATGGGCGTGGCTCGCCTGGATCAGTTGTCCAGAGAAAATCTTCGCACCCACTGACATCGTCTACTCAATAGCCTTGAATGGACAAGAAACCTGAGCTTCGCCTATGGCAGCCTCTGGCCGAAGGCAGCCGTTGAAGCCATTTTTTGGATTAACTCTGTTCTTTATGCCGCCGCTTTGAACAGCCTCTGTGGCTGACGAGGGTGGACTAAAATACCGCCACTCCCGAAAGGGACGTGCCGGTATTCTGCTTTCGGGCTCAAGTTTCCGACAGTTTCTCCCGTTTCTCCGCGGACCAGTCGAAGATCGCCTTAGGTGGAATCGCTTTGGCGATCCCACCTAAGGCGATCCCGCTCTAACGCCTGGCATGCGGTCGTGAAAAAGCATCCGTTTGCGAGCCGCCTTGCATCGCTCGGTGTTGCGTGATGGCCCGTCGTGGATCGGTCGGAGCTCCGGCTGGAGCGACGGCCTGGGCTGAAACGGGTTGGGCTGAAACGGGTTGGGGCTTCGCCGTGGGCAGAGAGACTCTGCGCCGACGATTCCGGCGGACCCGTGTCGCCAGCGCGTCGATGAAGGCAACGGAGACAAACAGCAGACCATAGAACACAGCCATAGCTGCGGAGGTGGCGGCGTCCAGGACATAGGCGACCCAGAATCCCCCGAGGGCTCCCACGATAGCGAAAACGGCCGTGAGGACGAGCATGACTGAGAGGTGTCGGCTGATCAGGTGGGCGGTCGCGGCCGGAACGACCACCAGCGATATCACGAGGATGGCGCCGGCGGCGTGGAAAGCGGCAACCACCGTGACCGACACCAGAAACATGAGCGCGGTGTTCAGCAGTCCGGTACGCAGGCCCAGGACGGCCGCGAACTGATCGTCGAAGGTCATTACCTTGAGCTTGGGGTAGAACATCGCGATGAAGGCGATGTTCACGGCCAAAACGGCGAGCATGACGTAGAGGTACTGTGGGCCGATCGATACGCCGTTCACGATGAGCGGGCGAAAGGCCGCCAGATTCAGATCGCCGACGAGGACGACATCCGTGTGAAGGTGGAGGTTGTTGAAGTCCAGGGTGATCAGGATGACGCCGGCAGCGAAGAGCGCAGGGAAGATCAAGCCTTGCGGAGCGTCTCCGGTGATCAGCCCTGTGCGGATCAGCCACTCGTTGCCGAGCACGACCAGCAGTCCGGCCAGCGCTGCGCCGAAGATGAGCCAGGGTGAGTTCAGGTCGAGGGTGAAAGCGTAGCCGACGACGATCCCGGGCAGGACGGCGTGAGCGATTCCTTCCACGAGCATGGAATTCCGTCGCAGGACGACGAACGCGCCGGGCAGAGCACATGCCAGTGCGGTGACGACAGCGAGCAGACTCGTACCGACAATGAAGCTCATCTGTCCTTCGTTTCGATGAGCAGCTCGTGCCGCAGGGTCTCACGTGCCCGCGCGCGGCGCAGGGCTGTGGTCAAAATGCTGCGCCGCGGCGAAGCCAACAAGGAAATCAAGAATATCACGAAGAGTGTCAGAACGATCAAGGGTCCGGTCGGGACGTTGCCCAGGGCGACCGACAGATAGGCTCCGACACCGCTTCCGATCGCGCCGAACGCGCCGGACAGGGCGACCAAGCCCGGCAGGGTGCTGGTCCACTGCCGGGCTGCGGCGGGAGGTGTGACGACGAACGCAATCATGAGCACGACGCCGACCGCCTTCACGCCGATCACGATGGCGATGACGATTGTGGTGAACATGAGCGTATCGATGACGCCGGCGCGGAAGCCGAGCATCGTCGAGAGGACCGGATCGAAGGTCCGCAGCGTGAACTCCTTCCAGAACACCAGCATCAGGAGCAGGGCGAGGGCACCGACGGCGGTGCTGGTGGTTAGGTCCGCGATCGTGATGACGGAGGCGTTGCCGAAGAGGTAGTCGTCGATGCCGCCCTTACCGGCGAAGGGGCCGTTGGTAATGATGCGCAGCAGAAGCATGCCGGCGCCGAAGAAGACCGTCAGCGAGATGGCCATGGCCGTGTCGATCTTGATCTTCGTCCGCGCTGCGATCGAATTGGCGAACAGCGCCGCGAGTGTGCCGGTAGCGACTGCGCCGACCATCACGGCCAGCATGTTGCGCCCGCCCACGCCCAGGACCACGACGGACGTTAGGAAAACCAGCAGCGCACCGGGTAGGGCAGAGTGGGCGACGACGTCGCCAATCAGCGACTGTTTGCGCAGATATGCGAAGGACCCCAGGGTACCGGCAACCAGCCCGATCACGGAGGTGCCGAAGAACACCATCCGGAAGGTGTGGTTACCGAAGAATTCGATCGGATCTATCACGGAGCTAAACTGCGGTTTCCAGGAACGCCTCGGCACCTTCCCGGGCTTCGTAGGCGGTGCGAATGTTCTCCTTGGTGAAGACCTCGTCCGCCGGACCTGAGGCGATCACGCTACGATTGAGCAGTGTTACGTGGTTACAGTAGTCCCGCACGGTGGCGAGGTGATGATGCACGATCACGCAGGTCTTTCCTTGGGCGCTGAGGTCATGTAGCACCTCGACCATCGCTTGCTGACTCTTAGCGTCGATGCTCTGGAACGGTTCGTCCATGAAGTAGAGGTCCGGAGCCTGCACGAGGCTACGGGCAAGGAAGGCCCGCTGGCGCTGCCCGCCGGACAATTCACCGATCTGCCGGGAGGCGAGCTCGGGGATGCCTGTCTGCTCCAGTGCAGCCATCGCCCTATCATGCTCGGGCTTGCCGGGACGCCGGAACCAGCCGAGCTCGCCGTAGGTCCCCATCGTGACCAGATCGATGACGGTGGTTGGGAAGTCCCAGTCCACGCCCGTGCCTTGGGGCATGTAACCGACCCGGTGACGGACCTGATCCAAAGGCCGTCCGAAGAATCCCGAGGTGCCGGAAAGCGGCTTCACGAGGCCGAGCATGGCCTTGATGAGCGTCGACTTTCCGGCACCGTTGGGACCGACAATGCCCATCACGCTGCCGACCGGGACACTGAAGTTCACCCGGCGGAGCACCGGGTCGGCGCGGTAGGCGACCGATAAATCCCAAGTCTGACAGGCGACGGCGCTGTGCTTCTTATACTCCACCAGTGCCTAGTGCCTCTGCGACGGTGCGAGCGTTATGGCGGAACACGCCCAGGTAGGTGTCGACCCCGGGGTCGGCGCCCAGAGAGTCCGCGAACAACTCCGTGTCGGAGACCTCAACCTCCCAGCCCAGGGCGCTGACGGCCTCCTGCAGGCTGGTGATTGCCTGGGGGTTGGCCAGGTTATCCTGGAATATGACCGGAATCTTGTTCTCGGCGATCAACTCCGCCAGATCGCTCATCTCCTGGGGGCTTATCTGCGCGTCGGAAGATACGAAGTCGGTCGCGTAGACCGTGATGTCGTAGGTCTCGCCGAAGTAATTGAAGGCATCGTGCCCGGTGATCAGGATGCGCGACGCTGCCGGGATCGTCGACAGCAGTTCCTCGGCCTCCGCGGCTGCGGCCTCGATCTCGGCGATGTAGGCCTCGGCGTTCGCCTCATACTGCGCGGCGCTGGCCGGATCGATCTCGCCCAGCTTGTCGGCAACATACCCCACGATCAGCGACCAAGCCTCAGGGCTGTTCCACACGTGCGGGTCGTGCAGCGCATTGCCCTCAGCGTCGGTCTCTGGCCAGTCCAGAAGCAGTTCCTCGGGAAGCAACTCACCGACGGCGATCTGCTTGTCGCCCAGGCTCTCCAGCAGGTCATCCATCCGGGCTTCCAGATTCAGCCCGGTCCAGACGACCGCGTCAGCGTTCTGGATTGTCTCGACGTCCTGAGTCGACGGCTGGTAGGTGTGGGGGTCGCCCCCTGGCCCGACCATCGTGATGATCTCCGCCTCGGGCGCGATGTTCGCGACCGCGTCGGCCAGGTAGCCGGTCGTCGCGTAGACCGTCAGGCCGTGAGCGAAGGCAGCCGTTGATGAGGCTGCCAGCAGCACTGCGGCACTGACTGCCACGCCGATTCCTGAGGTCCATCTAGAGTGTGTTTGCATCACGTTACCTCTCTGTTTTGTCCAAAGCGGTCCTTCGTCACACATAACCCGACAGCGGTCGAAGGCAGAGTGCCACCGTGCCAGCCATTCGGACTATTGCGCCCCCTTATCCAACCTGCCGAGCCCGAAGCTCAGAGGTAAGACAGGTGTGGGTCCGGATCGGTCAATTCGCAGCAGCGCATATAACCCTGAGTAGACGCAAATGATAATTATTCTCATACAAGGGACTTGTCCAGTGGCCAAATGATGGCGAGCCCGACTCTCAGCGTCGGTCGTTGAAAGCCCGCCCTTGTCCGCCGTCTGCTCGACGTCGCAGGCGCTTGGAACTCCCTCCATCACCCGCGCGAGAGTCTGCTGTGGGCATCAACACCTTTGCCCAACCGGCCTCACCTGCTCACTTGGCCTCTTGGATTAGGCTGGCTTCTCACGCCGCTGCCCGGACGAGGCCCTGCTTCTGTCGACGGGCGCATGCCCTCGTAACCAGTTCGACAAACCGTGGCTCCAGCGGCGCCGCATAAGCCCGAGAACGAGATGGCTTAAGAGCACTGACTTTCGCTTCTTTGTCGCGCAGTCGAGACCCTGGGTTCCCTTCCAGCAACAGGCCCAGTAGTCCCCGTCACAAAATCCCCGTCACGAATCATCGCGCCAGGTGGGCGCCGCCGTTGACCGGGATCACTTGGCCTGTCACGTGTCGCGCTTGCGGAGAGGCGAGAAAGGCTACGACGGCTGCGATGTCGTCCGGTTGTCCTGCCCTTTTGGTGAAGGCCGCCTCGGTCAGCGCTGCCCGGCGCTCGTCGGACAGCTTCCCGTGAAAGAACTCCGTGCTTTCTACCAGCCCCGGTGAAACGACGTTCGCGGTGATTCCGCGGGGGCCGTGGGACCGTGCCAGATCCGCTGTCCAGGCTTCGACCGCCGCTTTGGCTGCACCGTAGGACCCGCCCCCGCCATTGCGGCCGGCGATCGACCCGATGGTGATGATACGGGCGTTGTCGGCGAAGCGAGCCTCGAAGGCGGTGGTGACCAGCACGGCCGTCAAGACGTTCGCCGCGAAATTGGCGTGCCACCGCGACGCCACCTGGGCCAAGCGTGCTGACCTCGGCGTTTCCTCGGCCGTCTCTTGAGAGGCCGAGCCGGCGAGGTCGGTGTTGCCGCCCGCGTTGTTGATCAAGACATCGATGCGATCCGGCAGTTGGTCGAGGGCAGCCGCCACGGCTTGCGGATCGGAAGCGTCGAACGTCACCGCCGTCGCCCCTATGGCCTTCGCGACATCGTCCAGCAGCTTGGCGCGCCTGCCGGTGACGAACACTCTGTCGCCCTGAGTGGTAAACTGCTCGGCGCAGGCGCGACCGATACCGGTCCCACCGCCAGTGACGACGACTGTACGCGGCATATCTCAACTCCCGAACTCTGCTGTTGATCGAAATATCGTTAAGGCCTAAACATCTTTCATGTCAAGGATGGATCAAAGCGGCAAGCTGCCGGAAAGCAGGAGCGGGCCAGACGCGCCTGACGACATCGACCGGATCCAGAGAGAGTGGGTCCGGATAAGGCCGGATCTGCCCGTAAGGTCGATCGGGGTGATCACGCGCGTCTGGCGGATCGCCAAGCTTCTTTCCGACGACCGGCGCCGCACGATGAACGAGCTGGGCCTCGAGCCGGCAATTCGCGATCTCCTGGCGAACCTCAGGCGATCCGGGGATCCTTTCCGCCTCAGAGTGCATGAGCTGGCCGAGCGGTGTCGGGTGAGCAAGAGCGCGATCACCCAACGCGTGGCACGCGCCGAAGCCGCCGGCCTGGTGCGGAGCACACGCTCGGCCTCAACCGACAAGGTGGCAGACAGCGGGCCCGCACCGGAAAGAGATCTGAGAGCGGTTTGGATCGAACTTACGCCTCGGGGAAAGGACCTCGTCGACTCCACCGTGGAGTCGCTGCTCCACCATGAGGAGACTCTCATCGAGGAGCTGGGGGAGGACGACATAGCCGAGCTGTCGAGCCTCCTGCGGCGGCTCCTCCATCTGCTCGAAAAGCGCTGACTCACTGGTCGTCCCGCGAGGGCTACGATTGGCCGGGCCGCAGGTTTGAGTTTCAGGTTTCCGCCAGTTCGTCGGCCGGAATGGGGCAGTCGGTGCAGACGCGATTGTCACAAAGCCGACAGAGCGTGCGGCGCTGGCTCGCTGTCGTTTCCATGGAGAACAGCATCTTGTGGAGCAGCGCCGCGAGGGCCTCCTGCTCCACGTCGGTCAGCCGGGTCAGCAGCGGTCGGATGGCGGCGAGGCGGCCCTTCAGAAGCTCCTCGCGTAGGGCCATGCCCCGCTCGCTGAGGTACAGCGCGATCGTACGCTTGTCTCGCCCCTCGCGACGCTCGACAAGGCCATCGGCGACGAGCCGGTCGACAAGGCGTACGCTGCCCGGGTGCGACAAGCCGAGAACGCGCCGCAGCTGATCGTTGGAGGGGCCGGAGCCGTATCCGATGACGATCAGAGCCGCCGGCGTCTCACCGCCGTGGCGAAGGATGTCATGCGCGGCGTCTCCAATGCGGTCGGCGACGGCCAGCCCGACGACACCCAGCAGATTGGCAGTACGGTCGATCATCGCCGGCAAGTTATGTGCGGCGCGCACGAATTTCAACTTGACAATATGTGCGCAGCGCACATTATTGATGCCGTGGCTCTCTAGGTGCTGTTTGGCGTTGCCGCTGAGTGGCGGCGCCTTCTCGGAGTGAAGCGGGCCGGGGCATTGAACCGAGGCATTGAGAGGAACCCGGGCGGAGGGCAGAAGATGCCGGATAGAACTCGCAGACGTGTCCTCGTTGGCGCGGGACTCTATGCCGCGACCGCGCTTGTTGGGTGTGGCAAGGCCCACAGTCTGGAGTCCGGTTCCGACGGCCTGGAATTGAGCGCTGCCGACTGGGATGCGAACAGCCCGCCCGAGTTGGAGTTTTTGTTCGAGGCGCGTGTCCAGCTTCACCTTCCGCCGCTGGACGTGGGGCCGACGCCTGAGGGGACGCGTCTTATCTTTCTCGTAAAGGGCGGCACCTTCGAAGGACCTCATCTGCGCGGGCGAGTCGTGCCCGACGCTGGAGCCGACTGGGTCCGCATCCGGCCGGACGGGATAGGCATTCTCGATGTGCGCTTCTGCCTGGAGACGCACGACAAGGCCTTGCTCTACGTCTATTGGCAGGGGCGCTTCTGGTCGGCACCGGAAGATGCCGACTACGCGACCGATCTTGAAAAGGCCGACGATCCAGCCGGTGCATGGCGCTACTACTTCCGTGCGGCGCCGCAGTTCGAGACCGGCGATCGTCGCTACGCTTGGCTCAACAACGTCATAGCTGTAACCAAGTCCCGAACGGGCGATGGCGGTCCGATCCACCGCGTCTTTGCTGTAAAGTGACTGATGGCTCGCGCTGTCGTACAGGTCTCGCTTTTCCCAACTGCGCTCGGCGACTGCGGTATAGCCTGGTGCGGTGACGCGGTCGTCGCAACGCGCCTTCCCGACCAGAGCGCCGGCGAAACCAGCCGTCGTCTGGCCGCGCGAACGGGTGCGATGAAAGGCGAACCGCCGACCGCCATTCGCCGCGCTATCGCGTCGATGACCGCTCTGCTTGAGGGGGAGGGGACGGATCTCACGTTCGTTGCCTGCGACTTCGGCGGCATCGACTCCTTTGCGGCAGAGGTCTATGCCGCGACCCGCGCGATCCCGGCCGGCAAGACGACGACCTATGGCGCCATTGCATCGCAACTCGGCGATAAACGGCTGGCCCGCAACGTCGGAGAGGCCCTTGGCCTCAACCCGCTGCCGATCATCGTGCCGTGCCATCGTGTCATCGGCGCGGGCGGCAAACTCACGGGATTTTCCGCGGCCGGCGGCGTCGCGACGAAGCTCAAGATGCTCGCGATAGAAGGCGCGCAGCTCGGCGGCCCGCCCACGCTGTTCGATAATCTCCCGCTGGCGGTGAGACCGCGAAGGTAACGCCGCCGATTTTCGCCTCTTGTGAGCGGAATCCTGTGGCCCGCCGTGCGGCGAGACCTTGTCCGGTAAGGTCGGGGTGAAGGGATACGAACTGGAGCTGTCGCCGAAGGGCTGGGCAAAGGCGCGTTATACGGTCAGGGTCACCACCCACTTATGCTTCCCGATCTTCCGCGATCGCTCGAAGCCGAGACGCTCGAAGGTCGAGAGCGCTCCGTTGAACAGAAACGCCGGCGATGCTTTTCGGCCCTCGATGTCGTCCGGGTATCCCTCGATGCGCCCGCCGCCGAGCTTTCGGATCTGTGCGACGGCACCTTCGAGCGCAGCGGAGGCCACACCCGTGCCGCGATGGCCCTTGCCGGAAAAGAAGCAGGTGATCCGCCAGTCGGGGAGCGCCGGAGCACTTGCAAGATAGGCACGTCGGTTGTGGATACGCGGAAGCTCTTCGGGTGATCCGAACTGACACCAGCCGACGCAGTCGGAGCCGTCAAAGACAAGAGAGGCGTGGGCCCGTCCTTCCCGGACGCGGCATTCCTTCGCCTTGCGCTTTTCTGCCGGGGAGTCGTCCGAACCCTTGTCCGTCCCGTGATACCACATGCACCAGCAGCCGCCCCAGACACCGTTGTTTGCCTCCACCAGACGCGCGAAGGCGGGCCAAGTCTCTGCATCGAGTGTCTTGGTTTCGTATTGCGTTGAAGGTCTTCTCGACATCGACCATTATTATGTGCGTAACGCACATATGGTCAAGTTACGAGTCTTCCAGGATGAGGCTTGCCGCCTTCTCGCCGACCATGATGGCCGGCGCGTTGGTGTTTCCCGAGGTAATGGTCGGAAAGATCGAGGCATCCGCCACTCTTAGACCGTCCAGTCCGTGAACTCTCAAGCGTGCGTCGACCACATCCTGCGACCTGTCGGGCCCCATGCGACAGGTGCCGACCGGATGGAACACGGTGCCGGCCCGCATGCGGCAGCCGACAATCAGGTCCTCGTCGGATTGGACCTGGGGGCCGGGCGCGATCTCCGCTTCGATCACCGCTGCCAGAGACGGTGCCGCGGCGAGCAGCCTGATCAGCTTGGCTGCCTCCAGCAGGTCCTGAACATCCTCGTCCGTCGCCAGATAGTTCGGATGGATCGCCACCGCTTCAAAGGGGTCCTGAGAGCGGATTTCCAGATGTCCCCGGCTGGTCGGGCGGGTCGGTTGCGCCCCCAGTAGGAAGCCGGAAAAGGGGTCGGGATTCATCAGGGGCCGTTTGCCGGGCGGCGCCTTGGTGTAGCTGACCGGTGAGAAGAAGAGCTGCAGATTCGGGTTGCGCAACCCGGGGCGCGACTTGACGAAACCGCCGGCCTGATTGACTCCCAGGGACAGCGGACCGCGCCGGGTCAGTAGCATCATGGCTTCCCGCGATCCGACAGAGGCCTGCGAGGCGGCGTAAAGAAACGAACTTGAGAACGATTCGCAGCGAAGCTACGGTCGGAGTCCGCTAGATCTTATCCCGTTTGTCTTGCCGACCGGCACTGGAAGCATGCAGTTCGATATGCCGCGATGCACCATAACTGACCGCGACGGCTGAGCCGCTGTGTCGGAGGGACGCGAAGGGCTGCTGTCGGTATTCCTGGAGCATCGCGATGCGCTGCTGCGGTTTCTGGTACGCCGGCTCGGTAACCCGGCGCTGGCGGAGGATCTGACTCAGGAGACTTGGGTCCGCGCGGCCAGTGCGAACGGTGCTCGGACCGTCGGCAATCCGCGCGCCTATCTCTTCCGCATCGCCGCCAACCTGGCGCTCGACCATCAGCGCCATGTCGCCCACCGGGTGGAGGTCGAGAGCGTCGAACGTGTCGTCGCCGGCATTGCCGATCCGCAACCGTCGCCTGAGACGACGGCGATCGATCGCGCGGAGTTCGGTGCGTTGCTGGCCGCCGTCGATGCGCTGCCCCCGCGCTGCCGGGAAGTGTTCATAATGGCGCGTTTCGAAGGGGCAACCTACAGTCAGGTCGCGGCGCACCTAGGAATAGCCCATTCAACGGTGGTCACCCACATGGTGACCGCATTGGCCGCCTTGGAGCGGGCGCTGCGGCGCAAAACCTCGTTGGAGGAGGGCTCCTCCGAATCGCCGTCTCGGACGTCATAGTCGGTAGAAAGGGTGTCCGGCTGCGTGAGCGAAATGGATCAGGATCGCCAGGATGCGCTGACTGAGCAGGCGTTGCGCTGGCTGGTCGTGCTTAACGACGATGCGGCGAAGGACGCCGACCGCGCCGCCTTCGCGGCTTGGCTGGCGCGTGGACCGTCGCACCGGGCCGCCTGGACGCGGGCCCAGCATGTCTGGTCGCGGGCCGGGGTGATCGAACCGGCGATCCGCGCCCGGCGTACCGACACCCGGGCTATGCCTCCGCTGGCCGACAAGGATCGCGGCTGGAGCCGCCGCCGCTGGCTCGGAGCTGTCGCGGCGGGCGGGCTGCTGGCAATGGCCGGGGGCTACACCTTTCTGCGCCACGACCTCCTGTCCGACTACGCCACAGCTGCAGGTGAGCGCCGGACGGTCGCGTTGGCCGACGGCTCGTCGGTGGAGCTGGGCGGCGCCTCGGCGCTGACCGTGTCCTATACGGCGGGGGAGCGGAAGCTGTCTCTGACTGCTGGCGAGGCCTTCTTCACCGTGGCGCCTGATACACAGCGCCCCTTCATGGTTACGGCGCGGGGCGTGCGAGCCAAAGCGCTCGGCACGGCCTTCAACGTCAAGCTAATGCCGGATGCCGTTCAGATCGCCGTGGCCGAGCACGCAGTGGCCGTGGCAGCCGCCGCAGGCGTGGCGGTCGAGGTGCCCAGCGAACGGCAGGTCAGCTACGGCGTCGCGGGGTTCGGTCCGGTCTCACCGGCCGACCTCGGGGCCGCCTTGGCGTGGCGTCGCGGTCGGCTGGTGTTTCACGATGCCCCCTTGAGCGACGTGGTCGCGGATCTGGAACGCTATCGGGGCGGCCGAGTCCTGATCCTGGACCAAGGCATCGCGACCCTGCCCGTTACCGCCGTCGTCGACGTTCGGGAGGCTGATGCGATGTTGGACATCATCGCCGCGACCCTGCCTGTGAGGGTACGCCGCCTGACGGGTCTGCTGGTGCTGATCGGCCCGGCGACGTAAGCCTCCCGAAAAAAAAGTCCTGTCACCTCCCAACATTCGACTGCTCGCTCGTCATAGACGCGAGGGGCGCGAATGCGTCGCATTACTATTGGGGGAGTCATGTTCGGCAACTGCATGCGCGGTGACAGGCGGTGGCATGAAGAGGAGAAGCGGGACTGGCAGGAGACCTTCGGCGGGCTGGGGACGGGAAACGGCCGCCGTTTGGCGCGACGGTGGCTGACCCTTCTCAGCCTGATGGCGTCGGTCGGGGCCTTCGTGCCTGACGACGCGACGGCGCAAGAGGCTGCTCCGGTTGTCGAACAGCGTTTCGACATTCCGGCGCAGTCTCTGATATCTGCCTTGGTCGCCTTCTCCGAGGCGGCGGATCTGCAGTTGCTCTTCGATGCTTCGATCGCGCGCGATCTGTCCTCCCCGGGGGTCAGCGGTGAGTTGACGCCAGAAGCGGCTCTGCAGGGTCTCCTTGCGGACACGCCGCTCGTCTACAGCTTCGTCACGCCCACGACGGTGACGCTGGCATCTGCCGACGACGGCACGGACGATGCGACGGACGGCGGGCCAGTGCGGCTGGCGCCGATCTCCGTCGAAGGCGAGCTGTTGGCGCGAACGGCTCAGGACACGCAGAGCAGCGTCGTCGTGATCACCGGTGAGGAACTTGAGGCCCGCAGCGATACCAGCCTGCGATCCGTTGCCGAGCGAACCGCCGGAGTTTCGACCAGCGCACGCGGCGTCGGTTTCGTGATTCGCGGCGTCGACGAGCGCGGAGTCGACGCGAACGGTCCGGCCACGCCGACCATCAGCACCAGCGTCGATGGCCTGCGCATCACAGATTTCGGTCGGATCAACACTACCTTTCTTCCCACATGGGACCTGGAGCAGGTGGAGATACTGCGCGGCCCGCAGTCGACGCAAAGCGGGCGCAATGCCTTGGCGGGCGCGGTGGTCGTGCGCTCGAAGGATCCGACCTACGATCGGGAATACAAGCTGCGCGGCGGCCTTGGAAACTACGAAACCCGTCAAGCGGCCGTCGCGTTGAATCAACCGATCGTTCAGGACAGGCTCGCAGTCCGTTTGTCCGGAGAAATCAACAGAACGGACGGATTCGTCGAAAACGTCACGACGGGTGATGACGACGAGGGGCGTACCGACAATCGGACGGTGCGTGCGTCCCTGCGGTTCGATCCTAGCGACGATCTCTGGAGTGTTCTGAAGCTCAGCTACGTCGACAGTTTCGACGGCTTCCCGGTAAGCGACAACGACTTCCTGCCGGATCGGCTCGACGACAGAGATGCCCAGACCAGGGAGGAGGCCGAGTATCGCTCGGCAAATCTGCGCTTTGGCTACGCGCTGTCGGACACTCTCTCTTTCGAGAACGAGACTGTGTACGCCGACCGGGATTTTCTCTTCAGCTTCGATCCTGACGGGGGGCCGGCGTCCATCGCCACCTTCGACGACGACATCGAGGGCGAGTCCGTCTCTCAGGAAGTGCGGGTCATCTACGATACCGAGCGCACGCAGGCTGTTGTGGGAGGTTTTTTTACCCGTATCGAGGAAGAAAACGTCGACGAGCTGGTCGTTCTGTCGAGCGTCTTCGCGCCGCCGGCCCTGCAACCTTTGCTCACACCGGGTTCGACGCAAACCTCTTCCACCTCTGGCCGTTTCACCGTCCGAAACTGGGCCTTGTTCGGCGAGGTCGATTTCGAAGTCGTCGACAGTGTTCGGCTGATCGCCGGCCTCCGCTACGACAATGAAAGCAGAGAGACGGAAAACGTCACGGTACGCTCCACCAACGATCCGGCCTTAGCCCCCCTTCTGCAAGACGATCCAACGGTGTCGACATCGACCAGCTTCGACGCCTTTCTGCCGAAGGCGGGCATCGTCTACGAGTTCACGGACGATGTCAGTCTGGGGTTCACCTATCAACGCGGCTACCGAGCCGGAGGTGCGGGCTTCAACTCGGCGAGGCGGGAGCAGTTCACATTCGACCCCGAATTCACGAACAACTACGAGCTGGCTTTTCGCTCGCAGTGGCTCGACAATCGTCTGACAATCAATGCAAACGCGTACTTCGTCGGATACAAAGACCAGCAGCTGGTCGTGGAGTTGAGCAACCAGATGTTCGACTTCCAAACGGAGAACGCAGGGTCGTCTCAAAGTTACGGTGCCGAACTCGACGTGCGAGCGGTCCCGTTCGACAATCTCGATCTCTTCGCCTCGGTCGGATACAACCGAACCGAATTCAGAGACTTCGTATCGAACGGCGTGCAGCTTGCCGGCAACGAATTCAGAAACGCCCCCAGGTGGACCGGATCGGTCGGAGGGACCTACTACTTCGATGGCGGTCCCTATCTTGGCGCCGACGTCAGCTACACTTCTGGCTCCTTCGCCGATGCCCAAAACACCTCATCTCTGCGCTCTGACTCCCGGTTTCTGGTCAACGCACGCGCCGGTTTCGAAGGCGACACCTTCAACGTCTTCCTCTATGCCGACAATCTCTTCGACAAGGAGTATGTCGAAGAACGCGGCACGGTTCTGTCGACTGTCGGTCCGCCACGCACCTTCGGGATCATCGGGCAGCTCCAGTTTTGATCTTCGGCCCGGTTGGTCGGCTGTGCGGGTCCTGTAGAACAGGCTCAAGACACTCGCGCATGAGACTCGCTTAAACGGTGGTTGCCCGGATCTCGGTATCCCGAATGGCGTTGTAGAGCGCGCGGGCGGCCGGCGAGGTCGTCGTGGGGGAGAGGTAGGCGTAGTAGTTCACGTCCGGGAGCGGGGGCAGGCCCTCTTCCTCGCCGAGAATACGCGTCTTCGCGAAGAAGGAACTCTCCGTCCGGACGGTGACGCCCAGCCCGGCCGAAACGCAGAGGCGCACACCCGCGAGATCGGGCGCGGTGAAGCGCTCGACGGAGGAGATGCCGCTCAGGTCGAGAGCGGCCAGGGCGATTCGGCGAAACATGCTGGGCTCGTCGGCCAGGATCAGCGGAAGTGGCATCTTCGGATCGTGCCGGTAGCCAACGCCTGCGATCCAGAGTGCGGGCCGGGTGGCGACCAGTGCGCCCTCGTAGCTGTCCGACCTTCGCGTAGAGAGCGTCACGTCGAGGCGTCCTTCGCCGAGCATCGACATCAGGGCCGGACTGCGGCCGACGTGGATCGTGACGCGGACATGGGGCCAGTCCTGCGCGAAGCCGGAGAGGATCCCCGGCAGCAGTTCCTCGGCCACCTCCTGCGGCGCGCCGATGGTCACGACGCCGGTCTCCGTCGCGCGATCCGTTGCGGTTAGGGCATGGTTGACGAGTGAGACGATCTCGCGGCCGTAGGTCACCAGGGTGCGACCGGCGGAGGTCAGCTCCCGGCGCCGCCCGACCGTGCGGAACAGGGGCTTTCCGACTCTCTCTTCCAGCTTCTGCATCTGCTGGGTGATGGCCGACTGAGTGCGCCCGACCCGTGTCGCTGCGGCTTCGAAGCTGCTTTCTTCGGCGATGGCGATCAGGGTCTTGAGGTGGCTCACCTGGACATCATGGGGCACGCCGGTTGGTCCATCCTGAGGTTGAAGGTTAGGGTAAGGCATCATTGTTACTAATATATATCCAATTTCTTCTAATTATTGCTAATGAAACATAACTGCTAGCGTTTCTGTGTCCTCGCCATGGACACCTGTGCCACGGACACCCTGCAGAGCCGCATTCGGCCGGAGGGCCGGGCTTTCGAGTTAGTGAGCGAGGGAGGCTTAACGGGAGGAAGACAGGTGAAGACATTTACGGCGCTCGTCGCAGCAAGCTTGATGATCGGTGCGGTGGGGGTCGCCTCCGCCGACGACTTTCCGACACAGGATATCGACCTGATCGTCCCCTTCGCGCCGGGCGGCGGCGTCGACACGACCTCGCGGATCATCGTGGAGACTGCCAACAGCCTGCTGGAGGGCGCGGAGTTCAACGTGGTCAACCGCGCCGGCGGCGGCGGGGTGGTGGGGCAGACCGTGGCGTCCCAGGCAGCGCCGGACGGCTACACCGTATTGGCGATGACCAGCTCTGTGGTGACCAACCCTAAGCTCAAGGGCGCCGCCTACTCCGTCGAGGACTTCCTCCCCGTCGGGCTCTACAATCTCGACCCCAGCGTCATCGTGGTTCCGGCGGACTCGCCCTTCGAGACAGCCGAGCAGTTCATCGCGGCCGCTGAGCAGGCGCCGTTGAACATCGTGATCGCCGGGATCGGGACCTCGCACCACATGGGCGGCCTCGCCATCCAGCAGGTGACGGACGCCCAGTTCAACTACGTTCCCACCAAGGGCTTCGGTCAGCAGTTGCAGGCCGTGCTCGGCGGGCATGCCGACGGGGCGCTCTGGCCGCTGGGCGAGGCCGCAAACCAGGCCAACGCAGGCGGCGTGCGTCTGCTGGCGATCGCCTCCGATGCCCGCGACGAAAGCTTTCCCGACGTGCCCACTTATCAGGAAGCCGGTATCGACATCAAAATCTGGGCGACCTTCCGGGGCTGGTCGGTGCCGAAGGGGACGCCGGACGCGGTCGTCGCCAAGCTGTCCGACCTGCTGAAAACCGTGAACGACACGCCGGCCTACCGTGAGAAGATGTCCGGCGCCGGCTTCAAGCCCGTCTTCCGCGATGCGGCTGGCTTTCAGCAGATCGTCGACGACTACGCGGTCCTGACCACGACGATCATCGAGGACAGCGGGTTGGGGCAGTAGGCGTCCGGCTTCGCCGCGCGCCGGCACACCTGCCGACCGCCCTCGGGACCGCTGAAGCGCGGTGATGTCCGAGGGCGGTCGCGGCGGCGCCGTCGCCGGAAAGTTCTTTGAGATGTCGAATCGCATGAGACTGCAAAACGATGTCTGGATCGGCGCGCTGCTCTGCGGCTTCGGTCTCTGGGCGGCTTGGGAGGCGCAGGGCTTCGACGCCCGCTCCGCGACCTACCCGACGATCCTGGCCGGACTGCTGGCGCTGTCCGGTGCCGGTATCGCCGTCGTGGGGCTGCTGAAGAGCAAGCGCGATCTGCCGATGGCCGATGCGCTGCGGGCCGCGCTTCCCGCCGCCGCGGTGATCGCCGCCTGGGCGGCGGCGCTCGGCTTCGGCCTCGGCTTCCTGCTGCCGACGTTGCTGATGCAGGTCGCCTTGCTCTGGCTCGGCGGCGTTCGCGGCGGCCTGCGCATTCTGGGCTACGCGCTGCTGATTACGGCGGTGGCCTACGGTCTCTTCGGGCTGCTGCTGGAGGTGCCGCTGCCCGACTCCCGCATCCCCGGCCTGCTGTAGAGAGTCGTGGGAATGGAACTGCCGTTATGGACGTGATCGCCCTCGGGTTCTCCACGCTCTTCGTGCCGAGCGTCGTGTTCACCCTGGCGATCGGCGTCTTCGCGGGGCTGATCGTCGGCTCCATCCCGGGTATCAACGACAACATCGCCTTCGCGGTCTTCATTCCCTTCTCCTTCGCCATGCCGCCGGAACAGGCGCTGGCCCTGATGGTGGGTGTCTACTGCGCCGCGGCGGCGGGCGGCGCAATCCCCGCCATCATGATCAAGGTGCCCGGCACCGCCTCGGCGCTGTTGACGGCGGTCGACGGCAATGCGATGGCGCGCCAGGGCGGGGCCGGGAGGGCGCTCTCCATCGCGGTGACCTCATCCGTTTTCGGGGGCATCGCCAGCTCTCTGGTGCTGCTCGTCTTCGCGCCGGCCCTGGCGATGGCCGCCTTGCGTTTCGGCTACGTGGAGAACTTCGCGCTGGTGGTTTTGGGACTCTCGAGCGTGGTTGGTCTGCTGTCGGCCAACGTCGTCAAGGGGATCGTCTCCGCCCTCATCGGGCTTCTGGTCGCCACGGTCGGCTTCAGCCTGGTGACCGGCTTTCCGCGCTACACCTTCGGCAACGTCAACCTGATCGAGGGCATTCCCTTCGTGCCGCTGCTGGTTGGCTTGTTCGGGGTCGCCGCCATGTTCGATCTGCTGGTCGATATCAGGCGGGAACGACGGAGCGGCAGGGGTGTCAGCGGCCTGCCGCCGATCGGCTCCCTTCGCCTCGCGCGCGGTCTCGTCAAACGTCTGGTTCCGGTCTGGTCCGTCAGCGCCACGGTGGGCAATCTGATCGGCGTGCTGCCCGGGGCCGGCATGCTGATGGCCATCTTCATCTCCTACGATCAGGCTGCGCGCCGCTTCGCCCGTCGCTTTGCCGGCAAGCCTGGCGAACGGGATTGGGGCGAGGGGGCGCCGGAAGGGATCGCGGCGCCGGAGGCGGCCAACAGCTCCGTCACGGCCAGTTCGATGGTGCCCCTGCTGTCCCTGGGCATCCCAGGCAACTCCACCTCCGCACTCTTCATCGGCGCGCTGGCCATCCACGGCATGGTCCCCGGGCCTCTGCTCTTCACCCAGCACGGCGACATCGCCTGGATGATCATCGTGGCCTTCCTGATCGCCAATCTGCTGCTCTGGCCCGCCGCCTTCCTGGTCATCCGGGGTATCTCGCGCTGGATCTTTGCGATCCCGAAGGAAGCAATGGTCGGTGTGATCGCTCTGCTATGTCTGCTCGGCGCCTACGCCGACGGGGCCAACAGCTTCAACATCTGGGTCGCCCTCTCGGCCGGCATCGTCGCCTTCTTCATGCGTCTCGCGGATATCCCCCTCGGCCCGGCCATCCTAGGGCTCGTCCTGGGGCCGCAATTGGAAAGCTCCCTTGCCAACGCGCTGTCGATCTCCGGCGGCGACTGGCTGGTCTTCGTCGATCCGGTGAACCACCCCATCAGCGCTGCCATGATCCTGGCATCCCTGGTCTTCTGGCTACTGGCCATGCGGAGCTGGTGGCGCCAAAGAAGCCAGACCGCCGCAAGCTGAAGCTTGCCTCCACCCTGACCTTCATTGCCGAAGCGAGAGACGTTTCATGAGCACAGAGACCGACAGACGCCGAACGCTGACCGACGAGTTGCTCGCGAAAACCCGCGCGCTGCTGCAACAGCACCCGCCGACGCGCGAGAAGCTGAGTGCCATCAAGGACCATCTGCACGCGCTGTCGCAGAAGACGGAGCTGTGGAACGAGGCCGACTACCCGGCTCCGCCGGAGGGCGAGCAGCAGAACCGCTTTCTCATTGCCCAGGACTCCGACGAGGGCCTGTCGCTCTATCTCAACGTGATGCGGCCGGGCAAGAAGATCCCGCCGCACAATCACACGACTTGGGCCTGCATCGCCGCTGTCGAAGGGGCCGAGCACAATACGGTCTACGAGCGTCTCGATGATGGCTCTATCGTCGGCAAGGCGCAGCTGCGCGCCCGCGAGGTGATCGAGCTGAAGCCCGGCAACGCCCTTGCCCTGATGCCCGACGACATTCACAGCGTCGAGATCAAGGGCGAGAGACCTATCCGTCATCTGCACTTCTACGGGCGTCCGCTGGAGACGCTGACAGAGCGGGTGGCCTTCGATCTCGAAGCCGGTACCTGCAGGATCATGGACATCGGCGTAAAGACCAAAACCTGAGGCGGTGAACTTATGAGATACGGTTCGGTAAAGTACGTCTCGGCGGAGACCGTGAAGCCGCAGCTTACGGACGGCGGCGAGATCGCTTTCATCGACGTGCGGGAACATGGGCAGTACGGGGAGGGGCACCCCTTCTTCTCGGTGAACCTTCCCTACAGTCTTTTGGAGACGCGGGCCGAGGCTTTACTGCCCTGCCGGTCAGTCCGCTGCATTCTCTTCGACGACGGCGACGGCGTCGCCGAGACGGCGGCGGCTCTCTTGGAGGGCCGGGGCTATGACAACCTTCAGGTGCTGGCGGGTGGTGCCCCGGCCTGGACGGCCGCCGGTTTCACGCTCTTCAAGGGGGTCAACGTGCCTTCCAAGAGCTTCGGCGAGTTGGTCGAGCATGAGCTCGGGACACCCTCGATCTCGGCCGAGGAGTTGAAGACTCTTCAGGAGCGGGGCGAGTCCGTCATCGTTCTCGACGGGCGGTCGCCGAGCGAGTTTCGCAAGATGTCGCTTCCGGGCGCGCGCTCCTGTCCCAACGCGGAGTTGGCCTATCGGCTTAAGGGACTCGTGCCGGACTCGCAGACGCCCGTGGTGGTCAACTGCGCTGGCCGGACGCGCTCGATCATCGGCGCGCAGACGCTGCAGGAGTGCGGCGTCGCCAACCCGGTTTTCGCATTGCGCAACGGGACGCAGGGCTGGCGCTTGGCGGGTTTCGAGTTGGATCACGGACGGGCGCCGCAACCGCTCCCGACGTTGGGCGCCGACGCACTTGCCGAAACCCGGCGGCGGGGGAAGGCCTTGATCCGCGACTACGGACTCGCGACCGTCGATGCCGCCACGCTCGCGCAGTGGCAGGCCGACGAGCGTTCGACGACTTATCTCTTCGATGTCCGCACGCAGGAGGAATACGAGCAAGCGCATCTTCCCGGCGCACGTCTGGCGCCTGGAGGGCAGCTTGTGCAGGCGACGGACGAGAAGGTCGCGGTTCGCAATGCCCGCATCGTGCTGAGCGACGACACGCGCCTGCGTGCGGCCACCACCGCGCTCTGGCTCAGCGGTATGGGGCATCGGGTCTGGGTCCTGGAGGAGGATGCTTCCCAGGGAACCGCGAGCGGCCCGGAAGACGGCCCCGAGGGGGCGGGCGATACGCTCGCCCTGAGCGATCTGCCGGCCGTCGTTGCCTCCGGTGCGGTCCTGTTGGATGCGTCGCGCGGGCTCGACTACCGCAAAGGGCATATCGAGGGTGCGCGCTGGGTGACCCGCGCCCGCCTGAACTGCTTGGATTTGCCGACGGCGACTCCGATCATCGTGACCGGCCGCTCGCGACCGCTGATCGCCGGGGTGATCAAGGACCTCGCGGCCCTTGGATGCGCGCGTCTGGACTCGGTGCAGGGCACGCCGGCATCCTGGCAGGCGGCGGGACTGACGCTGGCCCAGACGGCCGATGTCCCGAGCCAGGAGGATTGCATCGACCACCTCTTCTTCGTCCACGACCGGCACGACGGAAACTTCGAGGCCTCGCGCCAGTATCTGGCCTGGGAGCTGGGGTTGCTGGATCAGCTCGACGAGCAGGAGCGGTCGGTACTCGATCCCAAGCGGGTCAAACGCGTGGAGACCGTCTGAAGCGTGCGCCGGGAAACCAAGCTTCTGCACTACGGCCGCCCGGCTCTGCCGGGTCCGGCCAATCCGCCCGTCGTGCGGGCTTCGACGATCCTGCATCGGACGGTCGAAAGCTATACCGACACCAAGGCCCGGCGGGAGGAAGACGACAGCGTTCTCTCCTACGGGCGCCGGGGTACGACGACCGCCCACACGCTGATGGCGGCCGTGGCCGATCTCGAGGGCGGCGAGGCGGCTTATCTCTTCCCGACCGGGGTGGCCGCGCTTGCCTGCAGTCTTTCCGCCTTCGTCGGTTCGGGCGATCACCTGCTGGTGGTCGACACGGTCTTCCATGTGACGCGAAAACTCTGCGACGGTCTTCTACGCCGCAACGGGGTTTCGGTCGATTACTTCCCTTGGCACGCCACCGACCTGAGCCCCTGGATCCGCCCGGAGACCAAGGCCGTCGTGGTCGAATCACCTGGGTCCCAGACCTTCGAAGTGATGGATCTGCCGGGCCTGACGCGTTGGACGCGCGAGCGGGGGCTGACGGTCATCGCCGACAACACCTACGGGTCCGGCTGGCTCTATCGGCCGCTCCAGCTCGGCTGCGACGTCTCGGTCGTCGCGGGCACGAAGTATCTGGGCGGCCATGCCGACGTCATGATGGGTGCGGCGGCAGCGCGCGGGCCGGCCGCGGCCACCTTGCGGGCGGAGGCAATCGCGACGGGACAGACGCTGGCACCTGACGAGGCCTATGCGACGCTGCGCGGCCTGCGAACCCTGAACCTGCGACTTGAGCGACATCAGGAGAATGCCTTCGCGCTGGTGGAGTGGTTCAGCCGCCGCCCGGAGGTCTCTGCCGTGCTGCATCCCGGGCTGCCGTCGCACCCCGGCGCCGACCTCTGGGCGCGGGATGCCGAAGGCTGCAACGGCCTCTTCTCCGTGGTCTTCCGGGAAGGGTTCGCGCTGACCCCCTTTCTGAACCGGCTGGAGCACTTCGCCATCGGTGCGTCCTGGGGCGGCTTCGAAAGCGTCGTCCTGCCGATCTCGCCCCTGCACGACCGCCTTCACAGCTACGACCTGCCGGCGGGACCCGCAGCGCGCTTCCATGCCGGCCTGGAGCATGTGGACGACCTGATCGAGGACTTGGCGCGGAGCTTCGGCGACGTCTAGCTGCGATGGTGTTGCACGGCCTCGCGGCCGAGCAGCAGCGCGAGCGGGATCCAGAAGAGCAGCCACTCCGGATCCAGTTCCTTGAAAAGGGCATGAAACTCGAAAAGACCGCCGACGAGGCCGAGGGCGAAGATCGCAGTGAGCGCGCGGGCCGCCGGGTCCTGAGCGGCGCGCAGGCCGACGAGCAGGGTCAGGGCAACGACCGCCGCGAGCAAAAGGGCGCCGACGACCCCGCCGTAGAGCAAGGCGCCGAGGTAAAGCGAGTGCGTGGCCCTGAAGCCCGCGAGATCCGGTTCGTAGAGTGCGCCGTAGCCAAACCAGGGCCGTGCCGCGATCCGCTCCAGCGCCGCCTCCCAGATGGCGAACCTCATGTTGTCTGCGCTACCGATCCGGTAGACTTCGTCGAGCGCGCCGGCGGCGATGGCTGCGGCGAGCAGGATCAGGGCCGCGGCCAGAACTGCGAGCGTGCGCCAGCGCCGCTCGAGCAGCAGCAACAGCCCGACACTTCCGAACAGCGCCACCAGCGGACCTCGGCTCTCGGTGGCGATCACGGTCGCGAGGAGCAGAGCGATCAGGAGCGGGGGGGCAGCCCAGCCCGCCAGACGGCGCAGCTCGCCACGCAGGGCCAGCGCAGCCACCAGGGCAGCACTGGCGACGAAGGCCAGGAGGATCGGATTCTTGACCTGTCCGAAGCCGCCGACGCGCCAGTAGTCCAAGGTCGGGTCTTCGAAGGTGACATGGTGGTAAAGCAAATAGCCGGCGCAAGCTGCCCCGCAAATCAGGGCGAAGAGCACCAGAACCCCTTCGATCCCGAAGGGAGCCTCCGCTTCGGCCTTGGCGACCTGAGCTCCCATTGCCAGCAGGACGAGCAGCGTGACGGCAGCGAGACCGGCCTCGCCGACCTCCTTCGGCTCTAGAACGGGGCTCCAGAGCACCGACAGCAGGCCGTAGGCGATAAAGGCGATGCAGGCGAGAAACAGCGGACGTGTCCGCAGCAGATCGACTGAGCGACGAAGCGCCGCGAGGCGCAGAAGAACGACGATCCCCAGCGCGTAGAAGATCCAGCGATGCATGGCGGTCGAGAGAAATGTAAAGCCGGCGAGCAGAACCAGAAGAGCGATCAGTTCCGCCCGGTCGCGAAGGTCCGCCAGGCGGCCGCGCCAAATCGACAGCGGGCCGGGTGATGACGGGTCAGGATGGGGCGGAGAGTCGGTCACAGGCGCAGTCGAGTTCCGGAGCAGGGTCGCCCTGCGGGCACCTCCTGCTCTCTAGCGAGATTGGACAGCCACCATCGTCGCCGGTCGGCGGATGGCGGCGCGAGGCAGTTCACTACCTTCGATCCTAGGCCGGGCACCAGTGGGAAAAGTGCGAGTCGGGCTGTGGTGGGCCGAGGATGAACTGCTTTCGCGTCTCCGATGTCCGGCGGCGCAGCTTCGCTCGCGACCTCAGCCGGGTACGGTCAGTCTTCGCCTTCGGCCGCCAAGGCGATCCGGACACGGCGGTTCCTGCGGCCCTTGTTGTCGATCTTGGCGATCCGCACGGGTGCCGACTGACCGGTGGACTCGAGATGCGTTCCACCGCAGGCTTGGCGGTCCAGACCGACGATCTCGATCACCCGCAGGCTGCCGTCCGGATCGACCGGCGGGTCGACGGACAGCGAGCGCAGCAGTCCCGGTTCCCGGCGTGCTTGGCTGACGGGAATCCGTTCGCTGCGGATCGGCAGGTCCTGCCGTATGATCTTGTTGATCTCTGGCTCCAGAGCACGCAGAGCGGCCGAGTCCGCCCCCGGAACGTCGAAGTCGACGCGCGCCGTGCCGTCGGCGTTGATCTGGGCGCCGGTCACCAGGGCTCCGTTGAAGTGTCTAAAGACCAGGGCGTTCACGATATGCAGATCGCTGTGAAGCTGCGTTTGTTTGCGGCGGAAGTCTTGGTCGACCCGCGCTTCCAGCCGCCGGGGCAGGGCCGCCGCTTCCGCCAGCTCAAGCCAAAGCCGTCCGGCCATCTCCTGGAACCCGATGACCGCCACCTCTCCCTCGGCCCAGCGCAGCCGGCCGAGATCTGGAAGCTGTCCGCCCCCGCCGGGATAGAAGGGGGGCTCGGCGAGCAGAACCTTCGGTCCACGCTGCTCGATCACCTCGGTCTCGTGGGCAAGGACGGTCGGATTGTCTTGGCAGAAGTAGCGCATCGCCTGGCCTCCCGAAGTCTGGGGTCCCAAAGTTTGGGTGACCGAGGCTAGGTGTCGACGGTTTTTGGGTCTTGGTAGGAATTGCGCCGTTCGGCGCGGGCGAATTGACCCGGCGTCACGCCGAAGGCCCGTTTGAAACTGCGGGTGAGGGCGCTTTGGTCATAGAAACCGGCCTCGACGGCGGCCAGTGAGGGCGCGGCGCCCTGGCGCATCGCGCGTGCAGCGGCCTCCAGACGAAACTGGAGAAGGCGCGCATGCGGCGTCATGCCGAGCCGTTTCCTGAAGCGGCGGATGAGTTGAAAGGGTGTCAAACCGACTTCCTGGGCCAGGGACTTCAGCAGCAGAGGTTCGCCGTGGCGCGCGCGCATCAGCTCCAGCGCGCGAGCGAGACGGCGGTCGTCCAGGGCCTCCTCCGGATCGGCGCGGCCCGCTCGGCCGTGGTTCCGGAACAGAACGCCGAAGCTTTGCTGCATTAGCTCGTCGGCCAGCAGCGGGTCGCAGCGGTCGAGGCGCCGGTGCAAGGCGAGAAACGCACGGACGAGAGCGGGGTCGTCGATGGCGTTGTGCGCGAAGCCCAGGTCGATGCCCCCGTCGGCGCCCCCGTCGGCGCCCAGATCGGTGCTTTCGGTTTCGACGCCGAGATCCTTCAGCGCCTCCTCGCCCAGATAGAAGGCGCGATAGCGCCAGCCGGGACTGTGGTTCAGATGGCCGGCATGGGGTTCCTGGGGATTGAAGACCAGCAGTCGTTCCGGCCGGGCGGTTTGATGGGCGCCGCGGCTGTAGAAGGTGGAACCGCCAGCCTCGGTCGCGGCGATCACGAAAGCGTCGTGGCTGTGTGTCGGATAGCTGTGGTCCGTCAGCGCCGCCTGCATCAGCCGCAGGCGCGGCAGCCGGCGGCTGCGCCAGTAGTCTGTCCGGTTGCCTGGCGCCGCGTCGTCCAACTGTCCATCCGCCATCGCTCTATCCCAGTAGCGTTAGAATAACATGCGCGATCGATGGAGATGAAGCTCAGGCGGCCAGGAAGCCGCCGTCGACGCAGAGGTTTTGTCCGACGACAAAGGAGGCTGCGTCCGATGCCAGCCAGAGCAGGGCCTCCGCCACCTCCTCCGGCCGGCCCATGCGTTTGATCGGCAGGCTCTGCGCGATGGTCTCCGGATCGGCCACGCCGGAGTCGAGCATCATCGGCGTTGTGACACGGCCGGGCGAGATGGCGTTGATGCGCACGCCCTCGCTCGCATACTCCATGGCCGCCGACCGGGTTAGGGAGATGACGGCGGCCTTGGAGGCGCTGTAGAGGGCGAAGCCGGGGTTGGCGTTGCGCAGGCCGCTGACCGAGGCGTTGTTGACGATCACGGCGCTGTTCGCCTGAGGGGCGCGAGGCAGCATGACTGACAACTCGGCCTTCATGGCCTGAAACAACGCCTTCACATTGACCGTGAAAACCTGGTCGAAGACCTCGTCCGGCTGTTCGGCCAACGCCTTGCGCCGTTCCTGGGTGCCAGCGTTGTTGAAGGCGATGTCGAGGCCGCCGAGCCGGGCCGCGGCCTTAGCCACCAGAGCTTCGGCCGCCCCGGTTTTGTTTAGGTCGCAAGGCAGGAAATGGCACTCACCGCCCTGCCGCCTCGCCTCGGCGGCCACCTCGAGCCCGCGGTCGCGGTTGCGGCCGGCGATGATGACGCTTGCGCCCGCTGCGGCGAAGGCGAGCGCGGAGGCCCGCCCGATGCCCGATGTGCCGCCGGTGATCAGAACACGCCTGCCTGCGAAGTTTCTGCGACCGCTTCCCTCTGCTGCCAAAAAGCGCTCTCCCCTGCCAGCCCGAAAGCTAACTAAGGCGAAGGCTGGAGGGGCTGTCTTGGTCAGAATTGCGCCGCCGCTGCCCGTTTCCGCGATCAGGCAGGCGGCCGCTGCCAGCCGTTTTCGAAGCGGAGATCGGCGCAGCCGGCAAAGCGCCCCAGGCGATCCAACTCTGCCTCCAGCTTTCTGAGGCGTGGACCGCTCAGGCGCAGGCGCCCCTCGGGCCAGACAGCGGAAACGACCAGAGCGTCGCGCTCGCGATCCGCCTTCATGTCGAGCCGCCCGACCAAGCGGTCGCCCTCCAGTAGCGGAAAGACGTAGTAGCCGAAGCGGCGTTGCGCGGCCGGTACGAAGACCTCGATCCGGAAGGAAAAGCCGAACAGCCGTTCCGTCCGCTGCCGGTCGCGCAGCAGCGGGTCGAAGGGGCTGAGCACGCGCAAGCGGCCGGGCGGCGGTGGCGTGTCGGACAGGCGCTCTTCGATATCGGCCCAGGCGTAGGCCTGGCGCGGGCGGCCCTTGCCCGCGTCCTCGATCTCGACGCTGCGCAGGCTGTCGCCTTGCGCTCGGCACCAGGTGGAGGCCTCGGCGGGCGTGATGCCGTCCCAGAAGCGCGCCAGTTCGCCCGCCGTGGCGAAGCCCAGCCGGTCCAGGGCGCTGCGGCAGGCCCAGTCGATCAGGCCCGCCTGGTCCGGCACGATTGCCGGGTCGCGCTGAGCCTCCGGGATCACCTTCTCCACCAGATCGTAGACTTTCTGAAAGCCCTCCCGGCGCGTCACCGCCAGCCGTCCAGTGCGCCAGAGGTATTCCAGCGCGGTCTTGGAGGGCGCCCAATCCCACCAGCCCTGGCCACTGCCGTGGTCCTCCTCCCGCAGATGGGCGGCGCGCACCGGACCATGGCGGTCCACGTGCTCCAGCACCTCATCCAGCTTGCGCAGGAAGCCGTCGCCTCGCCAGCGTTGCCAGCGTTGGGCGAACGTGACCGCCTCGCGTTCGAAACGCCTCTGCCAAACCGGGTAGAAGTCGGTGGGAATCACAGCCGCATCGTGGGTCCAGTTCTCGAACAGACTGCGCTCGCGCTCCAGCAGACGGCTGAGCTGCGCCGGCCGGTAGCCGCTGCGCCGCGTGAAGAGAATCATATGATGGGCGCGTTCCACCGTCCGGATGCTGTCGACCTGGATGAAGCCCAGCTTCTGGACCAGCGCCAGCAGGGCCGGACCGCTTAGCCGCCCGCCCGGCGGGTCGGACAGTCCGTGACGTTCGAGAAAAAGCCGGCGGGCTGTACTGTTCGAAATCTGCAGAGTCATGTCGCCTGGATCAGCCTGCCTGGATCAATCTGCCGGCTCGCCGCAGCGGAAGCGTCGTGCCTCCTCCAGGATCCAGCTGCTGAAGAGCTCAATCTTGCGACTGCGCGGCCGGTTGAGCGGATAGACCAGGTAGTAGCTGAACTGCCGGGCCATGAAGTCCTGATCGCAGAACAGCCGCACCAGCCGGCCCGACGCGATCTCCGCGTCGACCACGGACTCGTCGATCAGTGCGATCCCCTGGCCGGCTAGGGCCGCTTCCGCCAGCAGAGCATAGGAGTTGAACTTGGGGCCCCGGCTGGGGTCGATGCCCTCCAGACCGGCGGCCTTGACCCACATGCTCCAGGCCGGAGAGGCCTCGTTCGGCAGGAAGAAAGCCGAGTAGTGCAGCAGCGTGTGACGCTTGAGGTCGCAGGGATCGCGCAGCGGCGGATCTCCCTCTAGCAATGCGGGGGCGCAGACCGGCACGACGGAGACCGCGAAGAGCTTCTCGACGTGAAGTCCGTCGTAGGTACCGCGCCCGAAGCGTACGCCGGCGTCGACGTCTTCGGCATCGAAGTCCACCAGGTGATCGGCGCCGGACACCCGCACCTCGATCTCCGGATGCGCCTCCTGGAAGCTAACGAGACGCGGCACCAGCCACTTGGCACCGAAGGAGGGCGCCACGCTGATGGTCAGGACGCCGTCGTCCGCCTCCGATTCCAGTTGCCGGGAGGCGCGGGCGAGATGCTCGAAGCCTTTCTGAAGGTCGGGCAGGGCCAGTTGCGCTGCCTCGGTCAGAACCAGTTGCCGGGTCAGCCGCCGGAACAGCTTCTGCCCGATCATGTCCTCCAGCGCCTTCACCTGGTGGCTGATCGCCGCCGGCGTGACATGCAGTTCCTCGGCAGCGGCCTTGAAGCTGAGGCTGCGCGCCGAAGCTTCGAAGGCCCGCAGGCCGTTGAGGGGGAGAAGACGTCGGGCCATGGCGGTGCCGTCGCTGAAATCTGTTCGCGGGTGGGTGAGGTTTTCTATCGCGGCGACGAAAGAATACTCGTTTGTCGCTCGCGCTCAAACCTAGCAAGTTATCGTGGAGTGATCCAAGCGAGGTCATAGAGAAATATCAGTTCTACCTCGCGGTCAACTGAATATCTGTCGGCAAATATTGTAATGGAGGCATCTATGCTTTTCCAAATGGTCTGGCTTATCTCCGATCCCAAAGCAAATCAGAGATTGAAAGCGGCGAGCGAAGCAGGTTCCGCGAACGCTTGGCGGGCACTTGGCGCGCTGAGTCGGACCGTGAGCCAAGGCTTTCGTGCCTGGTCCGCGGCCGGCGCACGCCGCCGCGCACAGGCGGGGGCGGTGCGGGAGCTGCGGCTGATGAGCGACCGCGCCCTCTCGGACATCGGGGTCGACCGGAGCGAAATCCATCGTGTCGCCGGCGACCTGATCGAGCTGCGGCCAGGAGAGAAGGGGGGACAGCCGCGCCCTGAGACCAGCTGGGCTCCGCCCGCCTGGTTTTCGCGCGGCACCGCCCTGGCGGTCGGGCGCGCCTTGCGTCAGGGGCAACTGGTCGCGAAGCAGCGCGGACCGGCGCCTTGTGGCGGTTAAGACTGCCCGGTGGTGTTTGAGACGTCTGGAGCGTGGCGGGGCGGCACCGACAGGTCCGCTCCGCTCGCTCGACGGTGTGGCCTGGACCGCTGCCATCTTTGTCGTTTCGGGGTAGGACAGCCGCCCGCCGCTTATCGGTCTGGCCCATAGACTGTTCCATGCTTGGCAGGAGGTGCCTGGCATTGAACGCCCACACCACGACGAAGAAGAGCAGGTCGCCGTCGGCCTCGGGCAAGGGGCGGTCGCCGACCCCAACGCGATCAAGGAGAATGTGATTCGTTTGGAACACGGCATCTCCGTCCGGCTCCAGTACTGACGGCGTCAAGGGCTACCACGTGCGCTAGAGCTGCGACATCCTCTCCAAGCTATCCTTCCCAAATACCAGGGCGCCCCAAATACCAGGGCACCGGAGCATCTGCGGCGATCTGGAACGGGTTTCGACCGCTTTTCCCTAACTGCTGCGCGTCTGCGGCAGGCCGCCGCAGTTTGGACGCATTCCAAGCCTTGTCGTTTGCCTACCTGCGGCTACATTGATTTCAGAAATTTCTGAAATTCAAAAAAGCGCTGGCGCCTCGCCATGAATCTGCCGCCCCTGATCCAGACCTTCGTGCTCCACTTCGGTGAAATGGGTAGCCGCTGGGGCATCAACCGAACGGTCGGCCAGATCTACGCTCTGCTCTTCGTATCGGCCGAGCCGCTCTGTGCGGATCAGATCGTCGAGAAGCTGGGCTTCTCCCGGTCCAACGTCTCGATCGGGCTGAAGGAACTCCAGGCCTGGAATCTGGTTCAGTTGAAGCACCTGCCGGATGACCGGCGCGACTACTTCACCACCCCGGACGACCTTTGGCAGATCGTCCGCACGCTGGTCGAGGAACGCAAGAAGCGGGAAATCGATCCGACGCTGTCGCTGCTGCGCGAGACGCTGCTGGCCGAGCCGATGTCACCCGAGGAGCGGCACGCCCAGGCACGCATGCGCGAGATGCATGACCTGATCGAATTGCTGACCCGCTGGTACGGCGACATGCAGCGCCTGGAAACCGAACGCCTAGTGCAGCTGTTGAGCCTCGGCGCGCGAGTTCAGAAGATTTTGGAAATGAAGGACCGCTTGACCCTGCTACCGGGGCGCAAGAGCGCAGCGACCGGCGAGGAAGTACCGGACGACCGGCAAAGCGGCGCGAGTTAGGAGACCTTCGATGGACCTCGATCCCGTGATCCTGGCGCGCATACAGTTCGCGGCCAACATCTCGTTTCACATTCTCTTCCCCACCATCACCATCGCGCTGGGTTGGGTCCTGCTGGGCTTCAAGCTCGCCTATCAGCGTAGCGGCGACGAGAAGTGGATGGAGGCCTATCGCTTCTGGGTGAAGGTCTTCGCGCTCTCCTTCGCGATGGGGGTCGTCTCCGGCATTACCATGTCCTTCCAGTTCGGCACGAACTGGCCGGGCTTCATGGAGCGCGTGGGCAACATCGCCGGGCCGCTGCTGGCCTACGAGGTTATCACCGCCTTCTTTCTGGAGGCGGTCTTCATCGGCATCATGCTGTTCGGTACCCGCCGCGTTCCCAACTGGCTGCACACGCTCGCGACCTTCCTGGTCGCCTTCGGTACGACCATGTCGGCCTTCTGGATCCTGGCTTTGAACTCTTGGATGCATACGCCTGACGGCTTCGAGCTGCGGGACGGCGTGGCGCATGCGACCGACTGGATGGCGATCATCTTCACGCCTTCCTTTCCCTATCGCCTGACTCACATGCTGCTGGCCTCCGGGCTGACCGTGGCCTTCCTCATCACCGGTCTTTCCGCCTTCCGCTGGCTGCTGGGCGACCGCTCGGCCGGCCTGCGGGCGGTGCTGCGCACGGGACTGGTGATGGCTGCCCTGCTGATCCCGGTTCAGATTTTCGTCGGCGATCTGCATGGTCTCAATACGCTCGAGCATCAGCCGCAGAAGGTGGCGGCCATGGAGGGGAACTGGGAAACGCAGTCGGGCGTGCCTCTGCTGCTCTTCGCGTGGCCAGACGAAGATGCGCGGGAGAACCGCTTCGAGATCGGTATTCCCTATGGCGCGAGTCTCATTTTGAAGCACGACCCTGACGGAGTGGTCCCGGGCTTGAACGACTATGTTGGCGAGCATCCGCCGGTCGCACCCGTGTTCTTCGCCTTTCGCGTGATGGTCGGCATCGGCCTGCTGATGCTGGTTGTCTCCTGGGCCGGAGTCTGGCTCACGCGCGGCGGCCGTCAGCCGCATCCTTGGCTGGCGCGCGGTCTCGTCGCCATGACCTTCTCGGGCTGGGTCGCAACGCTCGCGGGTTGGTACGTGACGGAGATCGGACGGCAGCCCTGGCTAGTCACCGGCGTTCTGCGGACCTCCGATGCCATCTCGTCGGTTCCGGCTCCGGTGATCGCCGGGTCGCTGACCCTCTACCTCGCGATCTACGGTCTGCTGCTGGCCGCCTATATCGGCGTGCTGCTGCACCTCTCGCGAAAAGCGGCCCGGGGCGAGGGGCTCGGACCCTCGGCCGACCCTGCCGGCCGCTTGACGACCGTCGCGGCGGAGTAGGTGAGATGTTGACCCTCTTCGGCGAACCGACCGTCTGGCTGCCCATCGTCTTTGCGGTCCTGATGGGCATCTCGATCCTCGTCTACGTCATTCTCGACGGCTACGACTTGGGCGTTGGGCTGCTCTGCACCCTGGCGACTCCCGAAGAGAAGGATCGGATGATCGCCTCCATTGGGCCTTTCTGGGACGCCAACGAGACCTGGCTGGTTCTGGCGGTGGGATTGCTGCTCGTCGCCTTTCCAATGGCGCACGGCCAGATCCTTTCCACGCTCTACGTTCCCGTCGTGATCATGCTGGTCGGGCTGATCCTGCGCGGGGTCTCTTTCGAGTTTCGCGCCAAGGTGCGGGCGGAACGCAAGTCCCTCTGGAACGCAAACTTCTTCGCCGGTTCGCTGATGACGGCCTTGGCGCAGGGCTACATGCTCGGTCTCTATATCATGGGGCTGGAGCAGACGGTCGGAACCGTTCTCTTCGCCTGCCTCGCGGCCATCTGTCTGGCCGCTGGCTACGGCTTCATCGGGGCCTGCTGGCTGATCTGGAGAACCGAAGGCGCGCTGCAGCGCAAGGCGGTGGCCTGGGCCCAACGTCTGCTTCTGTTCGTCGTGCTTGGAATCCTCGCCGTCTCGCTGGCCTCGCCGCTGGTCAGCCCGCGCATCTTCGACAAGTGGTTCGCCATGCCTGAGCTACTGCTGCTGGCCCCCTTGCCGCTGCTGTCCGGCGCTATCGTCGTGGGGCTTTGGCTGGGGCTGCGTCACCTGCCGGCCCGCGACGATCTCTTCAGCTGGGCGCCCGTCGCCGCAGCCATGGTTCTGTTCGTTCTGGCCTTCGCCGGTCTCGCCTATTCCTTCTATCCCTATGTCGTTCCCGAGCAGCTCACGATCTACGAGGCGGCTAGCGCCCCGGAAAGCCTGCTCATCATTCTGGTCGGAACGCTGTTCGTCCTGCCTGTTATCCTGGGGTACTCCCTCCTCTCCTACTGGATCTTTCGCGGCAAGGCGCGCGACCTCACCTACGATTAGAACGATTCCACCTAAGGTGTTAATGATACTCAAATTGTTAGGTTTAGAGCGGACACGCAGAGCTGCGTTCGTTTAAAGAGATCCCGTGCCGGATCGGTCGCCGGCGCGAGCCTCTTGCGTCATCCTTCGCGTTATGCGATCAGAGACACGCTCCGTAGGGGAGTAGCCGCCCCACCTCACAGGGGATGCGCGTCAACAAACTCGGCAAAGGTCGTTGGACCGGCGCCGTGGTGCGCATGGCCGATACCGGTTTGGCGAGACCTATGGCGAAGGCGCGGCGGTCACGGGGGACCGGGCTGCGTCCTTTGCCATCGGTATCGCGACCGGCTCCCCCCTCAGAGATGCTTCATGAGCACCTTTCTGTTGGTTTTCGCGACGGTCTTTCTCGCGGAACTTGGCGACAAGACCCAGATGGCGACGCTTCTTTTCTCGTCCGACGAGCGTCATCCGCCGCTTCTGGTTTTCGCCTCGGCTAGCGTCGCGCTCGTCGTCTCGACTGCGGTAGCCGTCCTGTTCGGCAACCTGGCCGAGCGCCATCTTGCGATGCTACCTCTGAAGCTGATCGCGGGCTGCGGGTTCATCGCGATCGGGCTCCTTCTCTTGATCGAATACAGTAAACAGTGAAATCGAATAATCCCGCCGAATGTCTGTTTGCGAATTATGACGTTTTGAATTGGCTGTCCGAAAACAACTGACAAAGAGAAGCGGTTCTGGGCTAAACTATTCTGCGTAGTGGATGTTTCTCGCCCGTGCCGCCTGCGGATCAAAGGCTTGTGACGTAACTCACAGTCCGACCGTAATCATGGCGCTAGACGAAAGATCGTGACGGTCGGTCGCTCCGGCACCCGCCGTCGCATCCAGATGATTGGGAATATGCGTATGACCTGCACGACGTGGGCTGGCCGATTTCGCGGGTCGACAGGAACGATCCGTTACCGCGCCTCGAAAGTTCTGTCCGCGGCCGTTCTGACGGCGGCGGCTCTGGCGCTCGCCGGTTGCGACGATGAACAGGCCGAAGCCAACGCGCCGAGCGCGCCGCCGCCGCCCCAGGTCAGCGTCTCGCAGCCGGTCGTCAAGCAGGTCGTCGAAGATGATGAGTTCGTAGGCCGCTTTGAGGCGATCAGCGAGGTCGAGGTCCGCGCCCGCGTCGGGGGTTATCTGGAAACCATCCTGTTCGAGGATGGGCAGATCGTGCAGCAGGGCGATCTGCTCTTCACCATCGATCCGCGTCCCTTCGAAACGGCGCTCGGGCAGGCGCAGGCGGAACTCGACAGCGCCCAGGCCGAACTGAACTTTACCCGGTCGGACCTTGCCCGTGCCGAGCAGCTTGTTGCCCGCGGCAACATCTCCCAGCAGGCCGTCGACGAGCGGCGCGAGAGTTTTCTGGGAGCGCAGGCCCGAGTGGCCGCGGCGGAGGCCGCGCTGGAGCGGGCGCGCCTGGATCTCGACTACACCCAGATCGAAGCGCCTTTGAGCGGGCGCATCGACAACAACTACATTTCCGAAGGAAATCTGGTCGAGGAAAACGACACGATCCTGACCTCGATCGTCAGCACCGACCCGATCTACTTCTATTTCGACATCGACGAACGCTCCTTCCTGGCCTACTCGCGCGACGCCCGCGAGCGCGGCGTCAATCTTCAGGAGGGCGGCGGCGGGCTGGAGGTGACGGTTCGTCTCTCCGACAGCCGCGAGGATCCGGTGACCGGGCGCCTCAACTTTGCAGAAAACCGCGTCGATCCGGACAGCGGAACCGTGCGTGTGCGCGCCGTCGTGCCGAACCCGGGTCTGGTTCTGCAACCCGGCCTCTTCGGCGTGGTCTCCGTGCCAGGGTCGCTGCCCTACGAAGGCATCCTGCTGCCGGACGAAGCCATCGCCAGCGATCAGAATCGCCGGATCGTTTACGTCGTCGGGGAGAATGACGTGGTCTCGCCGCGCGAGGTCCGGCCCGGGCCTCGCATCGACGGCTACCGGGTCATCCGCGAGGGCCTGACCGGAGAAGAGACGATTGTCGTGAACGGACTGATCAGGGTGCGGCCCGGCGTGACGATCACGCCGCAGCCGGTTGAGTTGCCGCCGGTGGCCGAGTAGGCCGGCGCCATGAACTTCGCCCACTTCTTCGTCGACCGTCCGATCTTCGCGACCGTCCTGTCCATCGTCACGGTGGTTACGGGGCTGATCGCCTTCTTCGCGCTGCCGATCTCCCAGTACCCGGAGATCGCACCGCCGAACGTGGTGGTCAGCGCCAGCTACCCCGGCGCCAACGCCGAGACGGTGGCGGAGACGGTAGCCACGCCGCTGGAGCAGGAGATCAACGGTGTCGAGGGCATGATCTACATGTCCTCCTACTCGACCAGCGACGGGCAGGTGCAGATCACCGTCACCTTCGCGTTGGGGACCGATCTGGATCAGGCGCAGGTTCTAGTTCAGAACCGTGTTGCCGTTGCCGAGCCGCGTCTGCCTGAGGAGGTGCGTCGCCAGGGCGTGACCACCCGCAAGTCGTCGCCCGACATCATGATGGTCGTGCACATGCTGTCGCCCGACGACAGCTACGACCAGCTCTACGTTTCCAACTACGCGCGCACCCGCGTCCGCGACGAAATCGTCCGACTTAACGGGGTCGGCGACGTCCGCCTGTTCGGCGAGCGCGAGTTCTCCATTCGCGTCTGGCTCGACCCCGACAGGCTGGCGGCCTACAGCCTGACCGCCGCCGACGTCATCGAGGCGCTGCAGGAACAGAACGTTCAGGTCACCGGCGGCGCCATCGGTGCGCCGCCGTCGCCAGACGGCACGCCCTTCCAGGTGACGGTGTCCACTCAGGGGCGCTTCTCCGATCCGCGCGAGTTCCGGCGGATCATCGTCAATGCCACCGACGACGGGCGCATCGTGCGCGTGTGGGACGTGGCACGCGTCGAACTGGGCGCACGCGACTACGTCACCAACAGCTATCTGAACGAAAAACCGGCGGTCGCGCTGGGTATCTTCCAGCGGCCGGGCACCAATGCGTTGCAGACCGCCGACCAGATCCGGGAAATCATGGAGCGCGTCTCGCAGGATTTCCCACCCGGTCTGGACTACGAGATCGTCTACAACCCGACCGAGTTCATCTCGGAGTCCATCGACGCCGTCTACACGACCCTCTTCGAAGCCTTGCTGCTGGTCGTGCTGGTGATCCTGGTCTTCCTGCAGTCTTGGCGCACAGCCTTGATTCCGGTCGCTGCCATCCCCGTGTCGCTGATCGGAACCTTCTTGGCGATGAGCGCCATGGGTTTCTCGATCAACATGCTGACGCTCTTCGGCCTGGTTCTCGCAATCGGTATCGTGGTCGACGACGCGATCCTGGTGGTCGAGAACGTGGAGCGAAACATCCGCGAGGGACTGACCCCGCGTGAAGCCGCGCACCGCACGATGGACGAGGTCGGCACGGCGATTATCGCAACGTCGCTGGTGCTGCTGGCGGTCTTCGTTCCGGTCGCCTTCATTCCGGGCATCAGCGGCCAGTTCTATCAGCAGTTCGCCGTGACCATCACGGTTTCCACGGTGATTTCCACCTTCAATTCGCTGACGCTCTCGCCGGCGCTGGCCGCGCTGCTGCTGAAGCCGCACGATGCGCCGCGGCCGAAGTTCTTCCTGACCCGCGGTCTGCTCTGGGCCGGCGACCGCTTCAATCGCGGCTTCGACCGTTTCAGCGGCGGTTATGCGGGCGGGGTTCGAACGCTGGTGGGCCGCAAGGCGATGCGGCTGCTGATGCTGTTGGTCTTCGCCGGTCTGCTGTTCGGGACCGTTCAGGCGGTCAACAGCGTGCCAAGAGGCTTCATTCCCCAGCAGGATCAGAGTTACGCCATCGTCGTGGTACAGCTGCCCGATGGCGCCTCGCTGAACCGGACAGACGAAGTTCTGCTGCGTGCCTCCGAGATCGTGAGGGAGGTGCCGGGCGTGCTCAACGCCGTCGGTTTCGCCGGCTTCTCCGGTGCCACCTTTACCAACGCCACCAACTCCGGTGTGATCTTCGCGACCTTCCAGCCCTTCGAGGAGCGTCTGGCCAACGACCAGCCGGCCGATGCCATCATCGGCCAGCTGTTCGGCGCCCTGCAGCAGATCGAGGAGGCCTTCATCATCGCCATTCCGCCACCGCCGGTGCAGGGTATCGGCACCGCGGGCGGCTTCAAGATTCAGCTTCAGGAACTCAATACGGCCGATATGCGCCGCGTGCTGGAGTCTGCCTACCAGTTGGTCGGCATGGCGAACCAGGACCCGCGCCTTCAGCAGGTCTTCACCACCTTCAGCGCCTCCAGCCCGCAGATCTACCTGGACATCGACCGGGTGCGCGCGCAGATGCTGAACGTGCCGATCGACAGTATTTTCCAAACGCTGTCGATGAATCTGGGCACGACCTACGTCAACGACTTCAACGCCTTCGGCCGGGTCTACCAGGTGCGCGCCCAGGCCGACACGCCGCACCGCCTGGATATTGCGGATATCGAGCAGCTCAAGGTCCGCTCTGTGAACGGTGCGTTGGTGCCGCTGGGCACGCTGGCTAACGTCGAACTGCGCTCGGGCCCCGACCTGGTGCAGCGCTATAATCTCTATACCTCCGTTCCGGTGCAGGGGTCGGCCGCACCCGGAGTCTCATCCGGAGATGCGCTGGACGCGATGGAAGACCTGGCGGCTCAGGTCCTACCCGGCGGTATGAGTTTCGAGTGGACGGAGCTGGCCTTCCAGGAACGGCAGACCGGCAATACGGCGGTCTTCATCTTCCTGCTCTCCGTGCTCTTCGTATTTTTGGTGCTGGCGGCGCAATACGAGAGTTGGGTCTTGCCACTGGCCATCATCCTGATCGTACCGATGTCCGTGCTCTCGGCCATGATCGGTGTGATGACGCGCGGCATGGACAACAACATTCTGACCCAAGTGGGGCTGGTGGTTCTGGTTGCCCTGGCGGCCAAAAACGCCATCCTGATCGTGGAGTTCGCCCGTCAGGCTCAGGCCGAGGGCGCCTCGGCCATCGACGCGGCCGTGGAGTCCTGCCGCCTGCGTCTCCGCCCGATCCTGATGACGGCCTTCGCCTTCATCCTGGGTGTCGTGCCGATGATGATCGCGACCGGTCCGGGCGCCGAAATGCGCCAGGCTTTGGGTACGGCCGTCTTCTCCGGCATGCTCGGCGTCACCTTCTTCGGACTCTTCCTGACGCCGGTCTTCTATGTGGTCCTGCGGCTGATCTTCCCAGACCGCAGTATCGAGCCGAAGACGCAGACGGCACCGAGTGGTACCGTGCCTCAGGCCGCGCCGGGGGATGACTAATCGCGCGGCAGACCCCACCTCTGGCGCTCTAACGACAGAAAGACGGGGAGAGGACCTATGAGCGGACGGACGTGGAAAATCTATCTCTCGGGCGAGATCCACAGCGACTGGCGCGAGCGGATCGCCGAGGGCGTGACTCGAGCCGGGCTTCCGGTGGAGCTGACGGCGCCCGTAACGGTGCATGAGGATTCCGACGACTGCGGTGTCGCCATCTTCGGGGCCGAGGAGAACAAGATCTGGCACGACCGCAAAGGTGCGCAGCTCAATGCGATCCGTACCGGCCGGCTGTTGGCCGAGGCCGATGTGGTGGTCGTGCGCTTCGGCGAGAAGTACAAGCAGTGGAACGCCGCCTTCGATGCCGGCTACGCGGCGGCGCTGGGCAAGCCGATCATCACCCTGCATCCGCCGGAGCACGACCACGCCTTGAAGGAAGTGGACGCCGCCGCCAACGCCGTGGCGCGCGCACCGGAGCAGGTGGTGCAGGCCCTGGCCTACGTGATCCGGGGCGAGCTGCCGCAGTCGTCGGAGCAGGAAGCCGCCGCAGAGTAGGATCGTTTCACGTCCCTCAGCCCTGTGCGCAGCGCTCAAGGTCGCCAGCGCGCAGGGTTTAAACATGATAACATTCGAATATATTGATGTGACGCAAGTCATCGTCCGGTAGATTGGCGTAGAAGGGCTATCGGCTGCGGCTCTCTCCGAGCAGTCGCGAGCGAGAACGTCCGATCAGCGCAAACCGGCGGAAACTGGGTTATGGAACTTACCTATCCGGTCGACACCTCGGTCAAACCCGAGGTCACGACCTTCTTCGAAGCGGCAACCAACACCTTCAGCTATCTCGTCAAGGATCCCGGCTCGAAAGCCTGCGCCATCCTGGACTGCGTGCTGGACTTCGATCCGGCCTCGGGGCGCACGGCGACCGTCTCGGCCGACGAGATCGCCGCCGCCGTCGAGCGCCAGGGTCTCGAGGTGACCTGGCTGATCGAAACCCACGTGCATGCAGATCACCTCTCGGCCGCACCCTACTTGAAGAGCCGGCTGGGCGGCCGGATCGGGATCGGCGAGAAGATCGTTCAGGTGCAGGAGACCTTCGGTAAGGTCTTCAACGCCGGCAGCGATTTCCGGCAGGACGGCAGCCAGTTCGACCGCCTGTTCCGGGACGGCGACACCTACGAGATTGGCGGCATGACCGCTTTCGCCATGCATACGCCCGGGCATACGCCGGCCTGCATGGTGCATGTGATCGGCGATGCGGCCTTCGTCGGCGATACGCTCTTCATGCCGGATTCCGGCACGGCTCGCTGCGACTTTCCCGGCGGCGATGCCCGGACGCTGTTCCGCTCGATCAAGCGGGTGCTCGCCCTTCCGCCGGAGACGCGCCTTTTCATGTGTCACGACTACGGCGCCAACGGCAGCCGCGAGGTCGCCAACGAGACCACGGTTGCGGAGGAGCGGGCCCGGAACATTCACGTCCACGACGGTGTCACCGAGGCGGACTTCGTGGCCCTGCGCAGCGCCCGCGACGCGACCTTAGGCATGCCGCGCCTGATCCTGCCATCGATCCAGGTCAATATGCGCGCCGGTACCCTGCCGCCGCCCGAGGACAACGGGACCCGCTACCTGAAGATCCCGCTCGACGCGCTTTAGGTTCGCCAATCAACTCTCTGGCGGCACGGTCAGGCACTGGGCCAGCAGCGGGTCCAGCTTCGCTGCACGAGGCAGGGCTTCGTCGCGCAGGCTGCGGCGGCAGGCGGCGGTTAACGCTTCGGCTTCTAGGTCGCAGCGGCCCGCTCGGGCGATTAGCAGGAAGGCCTTGGTCAGGCGCGGGCCGGGCAGGGGGGCCAGGCGGATCCGGGGCAGCCAGGTCTGGCCCTGCAGCACGCAGAGCGGCGTCGTGATGGCGAAGCCTCGGGCCGACGCGACCATGGCCAGGGTCGGTTCGGCGTCGTCGAACTCCATCCGCCGAGGCGGTGTCAGGCGCAGGCGCGTCAGATGGCGGTCGATCTGCTGCCCGATCGCCGAGCGCGCCGAATAGCGGATCAGGTCGACCTCGGAACAAAGACGCTCCAGCCGATCCAGCGGTCCGGCATAGCTCTTCGGGACGGCCAGCAGGTAGGTCTCACGGCAGATCTCCTCCTGTAGCAAGGGCAGGCCGCGCGGTAGAACCGGCTCCGAGATGACCGCGAGATCGAGCGCCCGGTTCAGGAAGGAGTCGACGATTTCGTGACTGAGGCCGGCCTGCAGGGACCAGACCTGAGCCAGCCCATCCAGCGTCGGCACGATCCCTGGGCCGACGGCGGCGCAGATCGAGTCCACCAGGCCAAGCTGAAGGCGGGCGAGGCCTTGACCGGAGGTGCGCCCGACCAGCGCGCGCAGGCGCTCGGCATCGGCCAGCAGAGTCCGGCTCTCCCCATAGAGCGTTTCGCCGGCCGCGGTCGGCCGCACCGGCTTGCGGCTGCGGTCCAGCAGCTCGGCGGCGAGATTGGCCTCAAGGGCCTTCACGGCCTGGGACACGGCGGACTGACTGATGCCGAGCCGAGCGGCCGCCCGGCTCATGGAGCCCGCCTCGATCACCGTCGCGAAGAGCTTTAGGCTGTTGAGGTCCATAACAGAAGATAAGCTATTGCGAACTTAATCTGCAATTCTGCTTGAATTGTGCTCTACCCAGGAGACTTGCTCTATCACAAGGATTGTGAGCGTCTGCAGGAGGTCGCTGGGACGTGCGTTACGGCTGGCATTCCATCTTGAAACAAGCCTTCGGCGGGTTGGACGCCGTGACGCCTGCCTGGCGCGAGCCCGCGCCGAAGCCCTCCTACGACGTGGTGATCGTGGGCGGCGGCGGTCATGGCTTGGCGACGGCCTACTACCTGGCTAAGGACCACGGCATCACCAACGTCGCGGTGCTGGAGAAGGGCTATCTCGGCTCCGGCAACGTGGGTCGCAACACCACCATCGTGCGCTCCAACTACCTGCTCGACGGCAACGTGCAGTTCTATGAGAAGTCTATGCAGCTCTGGGAAGGGCTGGAGCAGGACTTCAACTTCAACGCCATGGTCAGCCAGCGCGGGGTTCTGAATCTCTATCATTCGGATGCCCAGCGCGACGCCTATGCCCGGCGCGGCACGGCCATGCGGCTGCACGGGATCGACGCGGAGTTGCTGAACCGCGCGCAGGTGCGCGAGCTCGTGCCCTTCCTCGACTTCGACAACGCCCGCTTCCCCATCCACGGCGGACTGCTGCAGCAGCGCGGCGGTACGGTGCGCCACGACGCGGTCGCCTGGGGCTACGCCCGTGGGGCCGACAGCCGTGGCGTCGATCTGCTGCAGAACTGCGAGGTCACCGGCATCTCGGTCGAGGGCGGGCGGGTCACCGGTGTCGAGACCTCGCGCGGCCGCATCGCCTGCGGCAAGCTGGCGTTGGCCACGGCCGGCAACTCCTCACGCACGGCGGCCATGGCGGGGCTCAAGCTGCCGATCGAAAGCCACGTTCTGCAGGCCTTCGTCAGCGAGGCGGTCAAGCCCTACATCGATCAGGTCGTCACCTACGGTGCCGGCCACTTCTACGTCAGCCAGTCGGACAAGGGCGGGCTGGTCTTCGGCGGCGACATCGACGGCTATAACTCCTACGCCCAGCGCGGCAACCTGCCCATCCTGGAGCATGTCGTCGAGGCTGGCGTGGCCATGGTGCCAGGCGTCTCCCGCCTGCGGCTGCTACGGTCCTGGGGCGGCATCATGGACATGTCGATGGACGGCAGCCCGATCATCGACAAGACGCCGGTGGAGGGGCTCTACCTGAACTGCGGCTGGTGCTACGGAGGCTTCAAGGCAACGCCGGCCTCCGGCTGGTGCTTCGCACACACCATCGCCAAGGACGCGCCGCATACGCTGAACGCCAAGTTCCGACTCGACCGCTTTCGCAGCGGAGGGGTGATCGACGAGCGCGGCGGCGGCGCCCGCCCCAACGTGCACTAAAGGGAGCGGACGGCAATGCTGATTCCCTGTCCCTTCTGCGGCCTCCGCCCGAGCGAGGAATTTACGATCCTTGGGGACGCGACGCCGAAGCGCCCGGACAGTCCGGAGGCCGATCCCCAGGCGTGGCACGATTACGTTTACCTGCGCGACAACCCACGCGGTCGGCACCGCGAGTTCTGGCAGCACGTCGGCGGTTGCCGCGCCTGGCTGGTGGTGGAGCGCGATACCGCCAGCCATGAAATTCTCTCGGTGGAACTGGCCCGCGATGCGTTGACCGGGGGGGACGCGACGGGGAGGGACGCGACGGGAAGGGACGGATCGTGAGCGGCTATCGCCTGGAAACCGGCGGGCGCATCGACCGCGGTCGGCGTCTCGGCTTCACCTTCGACGGGCAGACTTTCGCGGGTCACCCCGGCGACACCTTGGCGAGCGCGCTGATGGCCAACGGCGTCCGGCTGCTCGGCCGCAGTTTCAAGTACCACCGCCCGCGCGGTCTGCTGACCGACGGTCCGGCCGAGCCCAATGCCCTGGTCGAGTTGCGCGGCGGCGCCCGCCGCGAACCCAACAGCCGGGCGACGACGGTCGAACTCTACGACGGCCTGGAGGCGCGCAGCCAGAATGCCTGGCCGTCCCGCCGCTTCGATATCGGTGCGGTGAACCAGCTTCTCTCGCCTTTTCTGCCGGCGGGCTTCTACTACAAGACCTTCATGTGGCCGGCGGCCTTCTGGGAGCGGGTCTACGAACCCTTGATCCGCCGTGCGGCCGGCCTGGGACGGGGCAGCCACGCGCCCGATCCCGACAGCTACGAGAAGGGCACGTTGCACTGCGACCTGCTGGTGATCGGCGCCGGACCCTCCGGCCTGATTGCCGCCCAGGCCGCTGCCCGTGCGGGACTGCGGGTGATCCTGGCCGACGACCAGCCCGAGGCGGGCGGGCGTCTGCTCTGCCGCTCGACGCCGCTGGGCGAGCAGGACGCGCTGGCCTGGCGCGACGAGGTTCTCGCGGAGCTGGAGGCTGCGCCCAAGGTGCGGCTGTTGCCGCGCACCACGGTGTTCGGTTGGTACGACGGCAACGGCTTCGGGGCGCTGGAGCGGGTCGCCGACCATCTACCGGCTTCCCCCGCGCATGAGCCTCGGCTGATCTACTGGCGGATCCAAGCCGGCCGCGCCCTGCTCTGTGCGGGCGCGGAGGAACGGCCGCTGGTCTTCGGCGGCAACGACCGCCCCGGCGTGCAGCTCGCCTCCGCCGGTCAGGCGCTGGTGGCGCGCTACGGGGTGGCGCCGGGCCGCAAGGTCGCGCTCTTCATCAACGGCGACAGCGGCTATCGGGTCGCCCGAGACCTTCAAGCCGCCGGTGTCGCCCTGGCCGGAGTGGTAGATGCGCGACCGAAAGTGCCGTCCGATCAGGGATTGGAGTGCCGGGTCTGGCGGCAGTCGGTGGTGGCCGACACCCGAGGCAGTCTTGCCCTCGGCAGCCCCGGCTTGAGAGCTATCGACATCGTCGAGCGGGCGCACGGGCGGCGGGTCACGCTAGAATGCGACACGCTGCTGATGTCGGGCGGCTGGAACCCTACGCTCCATCTCACCTGCCATCGCGGCGCCAAGCCGATTTGGGACGAAGAGCTTTCGGCCTTCGTGCCGAGCGATGTCGGTCCTGGCCTGCGCGTCGCGGGCACGGCGGCGGGGCACATGACGACGGCCGGCTGTTTCCAGTCTGCCTTGGCCGCCGTCGCGTCGGTCTGTCAGGATCTGGATCGTGCGATGCCCGAGGTTGAGGCGCCGGCCTGTCCGGAGGAGCCCTACGCGGTCACGCCGCTTTGGTGGGTCAAGGAGTCCAAGGGCAAGGCCTTCGTCGATTTCCAGAACGACGTCACGACCAAGGACATTCCTCTGGCCGTCGCCGAGGGCTACCGCTCGGTCGAACTGATGAAGCGCTACACCACGCTGGGCATGGCGACCGACCAGGGCAAGCTGTCCAACGTCAACGGTCTGGCGATCCTGGCCGAGGTCACCGGCCGTCCGATCCCCGATGTGGGGACGACCACCTACCGCCCGGCCTACGTGCCGGTTCCCTTGGGTGCGCTGGCCGGGCCGCATGTCGGGCCCGAGTACCGGCCGGTCCGGCGTTCGCCGCTGCATCGCTGGATGCTGCGCCAGGGTGCGGAGATGATCGAGGCCGGGGCCTGGATGCGCCCTTCCCACTATCCGCGCGGCGGGGAGGACTGGTTCGCCGCCATGTGCCGCGAGGTGAAGACCGTGCGCACCCGCGTCGGCTTCTGCGATGTCTCCACCCTGGGCAAGATCGACATCCAGGGCGCGGACGCGGCGGAGCTTCTCAATCGCGTCTACTGCAATGGCTGGAAGACGCTGCCGGTCGGCAAGGCCCGCTACGGGCTGATGCTGCGTGAGGACGGCTTCGTCTTCGACGACGGCACCACCAGCCGTCTGGGCGAGCGACACTACCTCATGACCACGACCACCGCCAACGCCGGCCCGGTCATGGCGCATCTGGAGTTTTGCCTGCAGGCGCTCTGGCCGAACCTCGACGTGCAGGTCGCCTCCGTCACCGATCAGTGGGGCCAGGTGGCTCTGGCCGGGCCGCAGTCGCGTCGCGTCCTTCAGCGCGTCCTCGACGACTTCGACGTCTCCAACGAGGCCTTTCCCTTTCTGGCGGCGGCCGAGACGACGCTGCTCGGCGGTCTGCCGGCGCGGCTCTTCCGCATCTCCTTCTCTGGCGAGCTGGCTTATGAGATCGCGGTGCCGGCGGACTACAGCGAGGAATTGGCCGACGCGCTGCTGCGCTACGGCGCGGACTACGGGATTCAGCCCTACGGCGGCGAAGCGCTTTCGACCCTGCGCATTGAGAAGGGCCATCCGGCCGGCGGTGAGCTGGACGGCCGAACCACCGCGCAGGATCTGGGGCTGAGCAAGATGCTGTCCGGCAAGAAGGACTACATCGGACGCGCCCTCTGCCGCCGGGAGGCTTTCGAGGACCCGGAACGCCCGGTGCTGATTGGAGTCAAACCAACCAGCCGGGGCGCCAAGCTGCGCGCCGGCGCGCACCTGCTGACGCCGGGCGAAGCGCCTTCGGTCGAGGCCGACCAGGGTTTTCTCGCCTCTGTCGCCTACTCGCCGACCTTGGAGTCCTGGATCGGCTTGGCCTTCCTCAAGCGCGGGCGGGAGCGGCTGGGGGAGGAGGTGACAATCTACGATCCTCTGCGCGAGGGGCTCTATCGCGGCCTGGTCTGCGACCCGGTTTTCGTCGATCCCGAGCACGAGCGTCTCCATGCCTGATAACGGTGTCTCTGAGCCCGGCGCCGTGCGCCGACTTGGCCCTCTGGCCGGTATCGCCTTGCCGACCCGTGTCGAGGTCGAGGGGGAGGTGGGCATCCTGCTCAATGTGGCGCCGGCCCCCTCCATTGTGATGGTCGAGGCACGGCGTGGTGCGGCTGCGGAGATGGCGCAGCGGATCGCTGGGCGTTTCGGCCATCTGCCGGATCCGGGGCGTTGGGTCGGCGAGGCCGTTCTGGTTCTGCACAGCGCGCCGGACAGTCTGGTGTGTTTCGCCGAAGACCGGCCGGACGATGATTTGGCGAAAGAGCTGCGGGCCCTGCTCGGCGAAACCGCCTCCGTCGTGGACAACAGCCATGGCCGCGCCGTGATCCGCTTGACCGGACCCAAAGCCTGCGATCTCCTAGCTTTCGGCACGGCAATCGATCTCGCGCCGGAGGTCTTTCCGGTCGGGGCCGGGGCCGCGACGCTACTCGGCCACATCGCCGTGACCCTGATCCTGCGTGACGAGAGTCCGGAGACCGGGCCGGTCTTCGAGATCGTGGTGGCCCGGGCCTTCGCCGAGAGTCTCTGGGATTGGCTGATTGGGCGCGCGCGCCGCTTCGGCTACGAGGTGACCGAGTCCGCCGGTTAGGGCAGGATCGCGCCTTTCGAATCGAACAAGCAAAGATGTTTGAGCTACAGGAGTGGGCGATGGAGCATAGGTGGCGTGTGGACTCGGAGACAGGGCGGCTGCGCGAGGTGCTGCTTTGCCCGCCCGACCACTATGCCTGGCAGCGGACCAACAGCATTGCCCGGAAGACCCTGGACGAGGGGACGAAGGTGCCGACCCGGACGGATCTGGTAGCGCAGTACGATGGCTTGGTGGCGGCCTTGGAGAACGCGGGGGTTGTCTGCCGCTATAGCCAGACAGAGGCGCATTTGCCCTACCAGGTCTATACGCGCGATTCCTCCCAGGTGACGCCCTGGGGGCCGGTGATCACCCAACTCTTCCGGCCCCAGCGGCGTGGCGAGTATGCCAGCGTCATCGACTTCTACGGCCAGGCCGACGGCGTCTGGCGCTACTCCACGCGCGGCACCCTGGAGGGCGGGGACATCCACATCATTCGGCCCGGCCTGCTGCTGGTCGGCCACTCCGGCGAGCGGACCGACGCTGCCGGCGCGCGCCAGTTCGCCGACTGGTTCGAGGCCGAGGGCTGGGAGGTGCGGCTGCAACCTTTCCCGGAGCACTTCCTGCATCTGGATGTGCTCTTCTCCATGGTGACGCCGTCCCTGGCGCTGGCCTGCCGGGAGGTTTTGGACGACGATCTGTTGGGCTGGTTGGAGGCTCGGCAGATCCGGGTCATTCCGGTCAGCTACAAGGACGCCATGACCATGGCCTGCAACGTGCTGGCGCTGGGGGACGACCGGGTGATCTCGGCCGCCCATGCGACGGCGGCGAACGCCGCCATGAAGGCCGAGGGGATCGAGGTGATCGAGCTGCCGCTCGACCTTTTCACCCGTGGCGGCGGCGGCGTTCACTGCATGACCATGCCGCTGTTGCGCGATCCGCTCTAGCGATTGCATCCCAAAACACCGTTTATATGCAGTGCAACATCTTGAGCCGGCGAAGCATTCTTCGTAACGTCGGATCCAAGAGCGCGCGACGCTCACAACGAACAGGGAAAGCGAAGTCATGACCAAGACAAGGAAACTGCCGGGCGGCGTCAACCGCCGTACGGTTTTGGGCGGCCTTGGCGCCGCCGCCGGCGTCGCGGCGGTCGGACTACCGGCCATCCGGACTCGCGCGGCCGAGCCGTTGAAGGTCGGCGTCTACGGCGGCTACTTCCAGGATTCCTTCGACAAGTTCATCTTCCCGGACTTCACCGCCGCGACCGGTATCGAGGTGGAGTCGGTGGCTGAGCCGACCGGCGAAGCCTGGCTGGTTCAGCTCGAGCAGGCGGCGCGCGCGGGCCGGGCGCCGGCCGACGTCAACATGATGGCGCAGACGCCGATGCTGAAGGGGCAGTCGACCGAACTCTGGGTGCCGCTCGACGAGTCCAAGTTGCCGCATATGGAAAACTTGCTCGACCAGTTCGTCCACACCTATCCGGACGGACGCATCGACGGCATCGGCGCGGTGGCCTGGTACATCACGCTGGTCAGCAATACGGACGTCTTCGCCGAGGCGCCGACCTCCTGGGCCGACATGTGGGCCGAGGACAAGCGGGACAGCCTGGGGCTGCTCGCCCTGGCCACCAACTCCTTCCTGCTGGAGATCACCGCAGAGACCCACTTTGGCGGTCAGGAGATCCTGGGAAGCGAGGAGGGCATCCTGCAGGTGCTGGAAAAGCTGGCCGAACTGAAGCCCAACGTGAAGCTCTGGTACCGCGATGAAGGGCAGTTCCAGCAGGCCTTGCAAACCGGCGAGATCCCCATGGGCCAGTACTACCACGACGTGGCCGGTCTCGCGGCGGCCGAGGGCTTCCCGGTGCGCTCAACCTTCCCGAAGGAAGGCGGCGTGAACGATTCCGGAAGCTGGGCCGTTACCCGCGCCTCCACTATGATCGAGGAGGCGCATGTCTTCATCGACTACATGTGTCAGCCCGAAATCCAGGCGTCGCTGTCTCGCAACGTCGGCACCGCGCCGACCGTGAAGCGCGATCTGCTGGACTTGACCGACGAAGAATTCTCGGCGGTGGCCAGCGACATCCCGCCGATCGTCCCGAACTACCGGATGTATGTGGAGCGCGGCGACTGGCTGGAGCAGCAGTGGATCGAGACGATCACCAGCTGATGACAGCGATCCGTAGAGGGGGCGGCCGCCGGCGCGGCCGCCCTGCGCGCTAGTCCCCAATGGCCGAGCTTCGTCTAGAGTCTGTCGTCAAGCGCTTCGGCGCGGTGACGGCGGTGGACCGCGTGGACCTGGCGGTTCCGGAAGGCTCCTTCGTTTGCCTGCTCGGGCCTTCCGGCTGCGGCAAGACCACCCTGCTGCGCATGATCGCGGGGCTGGAGGCGCCGAGCGACGGGCGCCTGAAGCTGGACGGGGAAGACATCACCGATCTGCCGGCCCACAAGCGTGGTTTCGGCATGGTCTTCCAGTCCTTGGCGCTCTTCCCGCACCTCAGCGTGGCCGAGAACATTGCCTACGCGCTCTCGGTCAGGGGCACCGAGCGGGCGGCGCAGCGCGCGCGGGTCGCCGAGCTGCTGGAACTGATCCAGCTCCCCGATATCGCGGAGCGCCAGGTCTCGCAGTTGTCGGGTGGCCAGCGCCAGCGCGTCGCCATCGCGCGGGCACTGGCGGTCGACCCGCGGCTGTTTCTGCTGGATGAACCCTTGAGCGCGCTCGACGCGAAGCTGCGCGAGGCCTTGCAGGTGGAACTGCGGCTGCTTCAGCGGCGGCTCGGGATCACCACGATCCTGGTCACCCACGATCAGCGCGAGGCCATGACCATGGCCGACACCATCGTGGTCATGGATAGGGGCCGTGTACAGCAGGTCGGCGGCCCCATGGAGATCTATCGCAATCCGGCCAACGCTTTCGTCGCCGACTTCATCGGCACCTCGAACCTGCTGGAGGGCCGTGCGCGGGGCGGCGGACGGATCGAGCTGCCGGGCGGCGAGGTTTCCGTCTCCGGCGGGCCGGAGAGCGGGGCCGTGACCGCGTCGATCCGGCCCGAAGACTTGCGTCTCGGCGCCGCCGGGACGGAGGGGGCCAACCGCCTGCCCGGCGAGGTGGTCTTCGTGCGCGACGTCGGACAGACGGTGGAGACTCACGTCGACTGCGCCGGCCAGCGTCTGGTCGCCGTGGATATTCCGGAGGGCGACCCGCTCTTCGCCAGCGGCGACCGGGTTACGGTGGAGCTGCCGGCCGAGGCCATCGTGGTTTTCGCCGCATGAGCTCGCTGGCCTCAGGCGCGCGTCCCAAAACGTTGGGCGATCATGCGCCGGTGCTCTATCCGGCCCTGATGCTGCTGGTCTTCTTCGTGGTGCCCTTCGGCATCATGGTCACGGTCAGTTTCTTTCAGCGGGTGCCGGGCGGTTTCTACGACCCGAGCTTCACCTTCGACAACTACGCGCGTTTTCTCTCGGCCTTCTTCGGCAATGTCCTGGGCTTCTCGCTGGGGCTCTCCGCCCTGGCGGCGGCGATCTGCGTCGGGCTCGGCTTTCCCTTCACCTACCTGCTGACCCGACTGGAGCGGCGGCGGCAGATCGTCTGGCTGGTCTTCTTGCTGTCGGTCCTCAGTCTTTCCGAGGTGATCGTCGGCTTCGCCTGGTCGACGCTGCTCAGCCGGTCGGCCGGCCTGTCGAACCTGCTGGTGGCCGTCGGCCTGCTGGAGCAGCCGGAAAGCTGGTCGCCGGGCTTCGCGGCGCTGCTGATCGGCATGTGCTACCTGGCCTTCCCCTACACGGTGCTGCTGCTCTTTCCGACGCTGGTGCGTCTGGACCGCGAGCTGGTCGAGGCGGCCATGACCATGGGGGCCTCGCCGCTGCGGGCCTTCTTCACCGTTGTGGTGGGGGCGTCGCGCAACGCCATTCTCTCCGGCCTGATCCTCGCCTTCGTCTTCACCTTGGGAATCTACCTGCTGCCGCAGCTGCTCGGCCGACCGCAGCACTGGACCATCTCCGTGATGATCACCGATCAGGCGGTCCTCCAATCGAATCTCCCGTTCGGCGCCGCCATGGCGATCTTCCTGATGCTGGTGAGCCTGGCCTTGGTTGGCCTGACGCTGCTGCTGGGGCGCAGGAAGGCGGCGGCATGATCGGCATCTGGGGCATCCGCATTTTCATGAGCGCCATCGGGCTGGTGCTGGCCGCGCCGCTCCTGGTGATCGCCGGTGTCGCCGTGAACGAGGGCCGCGTGCTCTACTTCCCGCCGCGCGGCTTCAATCTGCAGTGGTTCGCCGACATCCTGCGCGACGACGGCTGGTCGGGCGCGCTTCTGAATTCGGTGTCCATCGCGCTGCTCTCCGCGACCCTGGCGGTCTCCATCGCCTTGCCGCTGGCCTATTTCCTCTGGCGCTGGCGGGTGCGTTACGCGGCGGCGCTCTACACCCTCGGCACCGCACCCTTCGTGCTGCCGCCGGTCATCTCCGCACTCGGCTTTCTGGCCTTCTGGGCGACGGTCGGGTTCTACGGCGACTTCGTTACTGTGGTGATCAGCCACGCCATCTTCTTCGTGACCCTGCCGATGGTGACCATCACCCTCGGTTTCCAGTCGATAGACCGGGGGCTGGTGGAGGCGGCGGCCACTATGGGCGCGACGCCCGGACAGATCTTCCGCAGCGTGATCTTTCCGCTGGTGCGCCCCTATATCGTCAGTGGCTTTGCCTTCGCCTTCGTGCTGAGTCTGAACGAGTACATCGTCGCCTATATGGTCGCCGGCTTCACGGTCGAGACCCTACCGATCAAGATCTTCAACTCGCTGCGCTACGGCTACACGCCGGTGATGGCGGCCGTCGCCGTGGTCTTCGTCGCCGTGGCGCTGCTGGTTTTCGGCTTGGTCGCGCGCTTCGGCAACCTGCCTCGGCTGCTGGGCGCCCTGCAGGGGCAGGACAGATGAAGGTCGCCCTCTTGCAGACCGCCGGCACCGGCTCCGTGAGCGGCAACTTGGATCTGCTGGAGGCCAAGGCCGCCGAAGCCTCAGCCCAGGGCGCGCGCCTGCTGATCGCGCCGGAGATGTTCCTGACGGGTTACAATATCGGCGACCGCACCGAGGCCTTGGCAGAGGCGGTCGATGGGCCGTCCGCCGACCGCGCCGCCGAGATTGCGGCCCGCTTCGGGCTGGCGCTGCTCTACGGCTTTCCAGAAGCGGCGGGAGGGGCGGTCTACAACGCCGCGCTCTTCGTCGAACGCGACGGCACCCGCTCCGTCTATCGTAAGACGCACCTTTTCGGGGCAGGGGAGCGGACGCACTTCGCGCGCGGACCCGAGCGGCCGCCGCTGCTCGACTTGGACGGCCTGAAAGTCGGGCTGCTGATCTGCTACGACGTGGAGTTTCCGGAGGCCGTACGTGCGCTGGCCGAAGCGGGCGCGGATCTGGTCGCCGTTCCGACCGCCTTGATGGCACCCTACGACATCGTAGCCGAGACGGTAGTCCCCACGCGCGCATACGAGAGCGGTATCTTCGTCGCTTACGTCAACCGGGTGGGAAGCGAGAGCGACCTGACCTACGTCGGCCGATCCGCGCTGGTCGGGCCGGACGGTATCGCCTTGTGCCGGGCCGATGACCGGAGCGAGGCCTTGATGATCGCCGAGATCGACCGGCAGGCCATTGCCCGGCTTCGGGAGATCAATCCTTATCTCGCGGATCTGCGTCGCGACCTCTATTCTTAGAGGGCGCTCTAGCTCGCCAACGCCTCCAGCACCCGGTCCGGCGTGAAGGGCAGGTGGCGCAGCCGTTTGCCGGTTAGGGCATAAAAGGCGTTGGCCACCGCCGCCGAGGTCATGGGGGTGCCGACTTCGCCCATGCCTGTCGGCGGTCCGTCGCTGACCTGGAACTGCACCTCGATCTCTGGCACCTCGTTGGCGCGCAGGATTTCGTAGTCGTAGAAGTTGTTCTGCTCCACTTCGCCGTCGCGGATGGTGATGCGCTCGCGCAGAGCGCTGCCAAGACCGTAGATCACGCCGCCCTCGACCTGGGCCTGGGCGTTGTCGGGCGAGATCAACAGGCCCCCGTCGACCGCCGTCCAGAAACGGTGAACCGAGATCCGTCCGCTGTCGCGGTCGAGCGAGATTTCGGCGATCCCGGCAGCCATGGTGTCCCCGTAGCCGGCGAAGGACAGACCCATCGCCCGCTCCTCGCTGCCGCCTTGAGGTCGGTCGTTCCAGCCGGCCATCTCGGCCACCCGCTCCAGCAGTTGGCGTCCGCGCGGGTTGTCCTGGACCAGCTGCAGGCGGAAGGTTAGCGGATCCAAGCCGGCCGCCTCAGCCAGCTCGTCCATGAAGGCCTCCGCCGCGAAGCTGGTGTAGCTGGCCCCGATGGCGCGCCAGGGCGCCAGCCGCGCACGGCGCTCGGTGATGACATGCTCGGCCAGGAAATCGGGGATGCCGTAGAACTTACTTTCGGCGCCGCGCATGGAGATGATGTCGCTGGGATCGACCTGTTCCCAGCGCAGAGGGTTGAAATAGGCAATCACGGACGGCGTGGCGACGCGGTGGTGCCAGCCGGCGAGGCGGCCGTCGGCTGTCAGGCCGGCCCGCAGCTTCTGCGCGGCCGCGGGACGGAACCAGCCGAACTTCACGTCGTCCTCGCGCGTCCAGACGACTTTTGCCGGACGGCCCAGGGCCTTGGAGACGAGCAGGGCATCGCGCAGGTACTCCTGGGTCAGCGCGGTGCGCCGACCGAAGCTGCCGCCCATGGTCATCATGTGCAGGCGGATCCGTTCGGGCGTGGTCTCCAGCAGCTCCGTGATCGTCCGCATGGTCCAGCTCTGCGTCTGGGTGCCGGCCCAGACCTCGGCTCCCTTGCCGTCCGCATCGACCGAGGCGACGGCGGCCATCGGCTCCATCTGCGCGTGGTAGGCGTAGTCGGAGAGGTAGTCGGCCTCCAGGATCCGGTCGGCGCTGGCCAGCGCCGCCGCCGCGTCGCCCTCGGACCGCCAGGGTGCGCTTTCATGGGTCGAATCGGCGGCTGCCTCGGCGTAGTTCGCAAGATCGGCCTCGCTGTCGAAGGCGCGCGCCGGGGAGGTTTCGCTCCAGACCACCCGCAGGCGATCCCGCCCGGCCAGGGCGGCTTCCAGGCTTTCCGCCGCCACGGCGACCCCGTCCGGCAGCGTCACGGTCTGCAGAACGCCGGCCACCGCCAGGGTCTCGGTCTCGTCGATCTCCAAGGGCTGTTCGCCCTCGACCGGCGCGCGCAACACCGTCGCGTAGAGCATGTCGGGGACACGCACGTCGATGGCGTAGATCTCGGTTCCACGGCTCTTCGCCGGTACGTCCCGGCGCGGCACGCTCTGGCCGATCAGACGGTAGGCGCTGCGCGGCTTCAGATCTTCGTCGGCGATCTCCGGGACCGTCTGCGTGGCGGGCCGCAGGGCTGCGATCTCTCCGTAGCTCATCCGCCGGCCGCTTGCCGCATGAACGACGGCGCTCGGTTCGGTGGTCAGGGAGTCGGGCGACACCGACCAGTGGTCCGCCGCCGTCAGCAGGAGAAGACGGCGCGCCTGGGCCCCAGCCCTGCGCAAAGAATCGAAGTAACCGGACACGCCGGTGCTGCCGGCCGTGTAGAGCACGCCGCCGAACAGCGGGTTGCCGAAGGCGCGGTCGTCCCGGCTGAGCTGCTCGATCCGGACCTTATCCCAGTCGGCGTCCAGTTCCTCGGCCAGGATGACCGGCAGGGCGGTGAAGCTGCCCTGACCCATCTCGGTCGAGGGAAAGACGATGGTGATGCTGTCGTCGGCGGCGATCCGCACCCAGATGTTGGGCTCCAGCTCTTCGTTCGCGGCCCCGTCGGCGGCCGCCCAGGCCACTTGCGTAATACCGGCGGTACCGACCGCGAAGCTCAGGACGGCCGACCCGCCCAGGAAGGTGCGGCGGGAAAAACTCGGCTGACTGTCGATGCTTGTCGAGCGGGTCATCTCACACCTCCCGGGCGGCGCGCTGCACGGCGCGAACGATTCGGTTATAGGTGCCGCAGCGGCAGAGGTTCATGCTCATGACCTCGCGGATCTCGCTCTCGTCGGCATCCGGCGTTTCGGCCAACAGGGCGGCAGCCCGCATGATCTGCCCCGATTGGCAGTAGCCGCACTGGGGCACCTGCTCCGCGATCCAGGCCTGTTGCAGCGGGTGCTCGCCCTCGGGCGACAGACCTTCGATGGTCGTCACCTCCAGACCCGCAACGTCCGCAAGCTGGGTGAGACAGGAGAAGGTGGGTTGGCCGTCGACATGCACCGTGCAGGTGCCGCACATCCCGGCGCCGCAGCCGAACTTGGTGCCGGTCAGCCCCAGGTGCTCTCGCAAAACCCAGAGCAGCGCCGTATCCGGGGCTGCGTCGCTTTCGACCGCTTCGCCATTCACGATGAACTGCGTCATTCCGCTCTCCTGCAATCCGGGCGTTTCGCCTCACGAACGCTGGGCTTCTCGAGCAAACGGAACCCGCGTTCGTTGAATGAGCCGGTCCGCCTCGTTTCGGCTTGAGCTTTCATCTGGGGCTCGCCACCCCATCTATCTTCTCAAACTCAGACAACTTCTTCGGAAGATCGGCCATGTCGGGCCTGGCGCCTCATCCCGCCGACCAAGCGGCCAACCCCGTCGTCGGCGAAGTTTGGGATCACCCCGGCCCTCGGCGTGTGGAACGGCACAGCCATGCGCGCGGGCAACTCATCTATCCCGAGCGCGGCTGCGTGTCGGTTGAGACCGACTCCGCGCTCTTCGTCGTGCCGCCGCACCGCGCGGTCTGGGTGCCGCCCGGGACGCCGCACGGGGCCTGGTATCCACGTGAAGTTGCCTTTCGCGGAATTTTCGTCGCCCAGGCCCTCTGTGATGACCTGCCGTCGCGCTGCACCGTCGTTCAGGTCGACCCGCTGACCCGTGAGTTGATCCGGGCGGCCGCCCAGCTTCCCTGGGATTACGCGGCGGAGGGGCCGGAGGCCCGCATGATCCGGGTTTTGCTGGACCGTCTGGTTGCCTTGCCCGCCAGTCCCTTGAGTTTGCCGGAGGGCAAGGACGCGCGGGTGCGGCGCGTGATGCAGGCGCTGCGCGCCAACCCTGCCGACGAGCGCTCCCTGGGTGGTTGGGCGCAGGTCGCGCACGTCAGCGAGCGCACCTTGGCGCGCCGCTTCCTCTCCGACACCGGCATGTCCTTCACCGCCTGGCGACAGCAACTCCGTGTCGTCGTCGCGCTCGAACGTTTGGCCGCAGGCGATCCCGTCACGACGGTTGCCCTCGACCTCGGCTACCGCACACCCGGCAGCTTCACGACCATGTTCAAGAAGGCGCTGGGCGTGCCGCCCAGCGCCTACTTCGACCGGCCGGACGTCGCGGCCGGGCTCTGATGGGGTCGGCAGTCTCACGGTTGCGGGCCGGCGCCGTTCCGCGCTAGGTCGGAAGACGTGAAGATGCGCCGGCACCGTTTCACGAAAGGCGGGGCGAAGGCGCGGCATCATCAGGGAGGCCCACTTTGAGTCGCGAAGCTCCTGTCCTGGCGATCGACCAGGGCACCACCTCGACGCGCGCCATCGTCTTCGCCGCAGACAGCACGAACCTCGGCCAGGCGCAGCAGGAGTTCCCGCAGTACTTTCCCCACGCCGGCTGGGTCGAGCATGACGCCGAGGAGATCTGGGACTCCACGCTCGCCACGGCGCGCGGCGCCCTGACTGCGGCGGGGCTGGAGGCCGGGCAGATCGCCGCACTGGGGATCACCAATCAGCGGGAAACCGTGGTGATCTGGGACCGGCGCGACGGCAAGCCGATTCACCGGGCCATCGTCTGGCAGGACCGCCGCACCGCGGGGCTCTGCAACGAGCTGAAGCAGGCCGGGCACGAGCCCCGCTTCACCGCCAGCACCGGGCTTCTGCTCGATCCCTACTTCTCGGCCACCAAGGTCGCCTGGCTGCTTGACCAGGTGGAGGGCGCGCGCGCGGCGGCGGAGTCCGGCCACTTGGCCTTCGGCACCATCGACAGCTTCCTGATCTGGCGTCTGACCGGCGGCACGCGGCATCTGACCGATGCCACCAATGCCGCCCGCACGCTGCTGTTCGACATCCACCGCCAGGTCTGGGACGAGGAACTGCTGGCGCTGCTGCGGATCCCGGCCGCCATGATGCCGGAGGTGAAGGACTGTGCCGACGACTTCGGAAGCTGCGATCCGGCGCTGCTGGGTGCAGCCGTTCCGATCCGCGGCGTCGCCGGCGACCAGCAGGCGGCCACCGTGGGGCAGGCCTGTTTCGAGACCGGCATGATGAAGTCGACCTACGGCACCGGCTGCTTCGCTCTGATCAACACTGGCGAGCGGCCGGTTACTTCCAGCCACCGCCTGCTGACCACCGTGGCCTATCGCCTGGACGGCCGAACCACCTACGCCCTGGAGGGCTCGATCTTCGTCGCCGGCGCGGCCGTCCAGTGGTTGCGGGACGGCCTCGGCATCATCGAGACGGCGGCGGACAGCACGGCCTTGGCCGAGACCGCCGACCCCGAACAGCAGGTGATCCTGGTACCGGCCTTCGTGGGGCTCGGCGCACCCCATTGGGATGCCGAGGCGCGGGGCGCGATTTTTGGACTGACGCGCGGATGTGGGCCGAAGGAACTGGCGTTGGCGGCACTGGAGGCCGTCGCCTTTCAGACCCGCGACCTGATCGAGGCGATCCGTGCCGACGGTGCCCTGGACAAGGACTTGGTGCTGCGCGTGGACGGCGGCATGAGCGCCAGCGACTGGACCCTGCAGCGTTTGGCCGACATCCTGGGCGCGCCGGTCGACAGGCCGCAGGTTCTGGAGACGACCGCGCTGGGGGCGGCCTGGCTGGCCGGTCATGCCGCCGGTGTCTGGCCCGGCCAGCGCGAATTCGCCGAAGCTTGGAAGCTGGACCGCCGGTTCGAGCCGCAGATGGCCGCCGACCTGCGCGACCGGCGGCTGGCTCTCTGGCACGACGCGGTCAGGCGAACCCTGACGAACTAGGAACGCGGACTAGGACCGCTGGGCTGCGACCGTCAGCATGATCTTGCCGATGTGGGCGGAGGACTCCATCAGCGCATGGGCCTCGGCCGCCTGCTCCAAGGGGAAGGTCCGGTAGATCTGCGGTTTGACCTGACCGGACTCGATCAGGGGCCAGACCTGTGTTTGTAGCTGCGCGGCAATCGCTGCCTTGAAGCCGATGTCGCGCGCCCGCAGCGTGGAGCCGGTGATCGTCAGCCGCTTGACCATCACCTTCTGGAAATTGATCTCCGCCTTTGGGCCGCCCAGGAAGGCGATGAAGACCAGCCGCCCGTCGGGCTCCAGCAGGTCGACGTCGCGTGGGATGTAGGCGCCGCCGACCATGTCGAGGATTAGATTGACGCCCCGGCCGTCGTTGGCCTCCCGGATCGCCTCGACGAAATCCGCCTCACGGTAGTTGATTGCCAGATCGGCGCCCAGGTCCTTGCAGGCTTGGCATTTCTCGGCGCTGCCTGCCGTCGTGAAGACCTTGGCGCCGAAGGCCTTGGCCAACTGAATCGCCGTCGTGCCGATGCCCGAGGACCCGCCCTGGACCAGGAAGGCCTCGCCGGCCTTCAGGCCGCCGCGGTCGAAGACGTTCGACCAGACCGTGAAGAAGGTTTCTGGCAAGGCGGCGCCTTCGATGGCCGACAGGCCCTGGGGCAGCGGCAGGCATTGAGCGGAGGGGGCGACGCAGTATTCCGCGTAGCCGCCGCCGGTGACCAGCGCGCAAACCTGCTGGCCTTGATGGAGAGAGGTCACCTGATCGCCCAGCGCGACCACCTCGCCCGCGATCTCCAGACCGGGAATGTCGGAGGCGCCGGGCGGCGGCGGGTAGGCGCCCTTGCGCTGCAGAACGTCGGGACGATTGACGCCGGCGGCGGCGATCCGGATCAGCACCTCGCCCGGACCCGGCTGCGGCAGGGGGCGGCGGGTCGGGCGCAATCCCTCCGGCCCGCCGGGCTCGGCGATCTCGATCGCGGTCATCTCGGTCGGCAGGCTGGTCATGATGCGGTCTTCTCCCCCAAACACGGCATTGGACTCGGCTTTGCGAAGCCACGGCTGCCTGCTCTAGACTTGGCCTCAGCCAAGTGCAAGGAGCGAGCGCCATGGACACCGACGATCTCGAACCGCGCAAGCCGATCGCCAAACCCAAGGATCTGGATCTCCTAGGCGTCGAGGAACTGCAGGACTACCTGGCGGAGCTGGAGGGCGAGGCCGAGCGCGTGCGCGCCAAGATCGCGGCGAAAACCGACTATCAGACGACGGCGGACGCGCTGTTCAAGAGCTAGACCGACTCGTGTTCCGACAGCCGCTCTTGCACGAGTAAGGCCGTGATCGGTCAGGCAGCCGAACCGTCAGGCCGAATGTGCCGACCGCTGCCTTGTCCGCCGGGCCTTCATGTAGAGCGCCCAACCGATGGGGCCGAGCAGCAGGACCAGGGTCAGCCAGCCGACCCGGGGGCCGAGCGGGCAGTTGCCGCCGGGCGGCGGAAGCCAGGCCCCACTACGCGGCGACAGGGCCACGTGTAGAAGCGGCAAGGCCCAACCGGCCAGCAGGATGATCCAGGCGATCCAAGGCTGCATGGGCTGCACTCTGGCGATTCGCGCGGCGAGAGGCAACGTCTTCGCATGCGCACAATGACGACTGGTCTTCCCGGGTCGGTCCGGGGTACGACAGCGGTCGAACTTCACCCCGACCTCGCAGCCTGAAAGGGAGGACACCCGTGCCCGCATCGCCCGCTACTGCATCGCTGACTGGCAAGACCGCTCTGGTGACCGGCTCGACCAGCGGTATCGGCCTAGCCATTGCCGAGGCCCTGGCCGGTGCCGGCGCGAACGTTCTGCTCAACGGCTTCGGACCCGCCGAGGAGATCGAGGCCCAGCGCAGCCGTCTGGCCGATACCTACGGGGTCGAGGCCGCCTACGACGGCGCCGACATGTCCGATGCCTCCGCCATTGAGGGCATGGTGGCCGACGCCAAGGCGCGTTTCGGCGGGATCGACATCCTGGTCAACAACGCCGGAATTCAACATGTCGCGTCGGTGGAGGACTTTCCGGTCGACCGCTGGGACGCCATTATCGCCATCAATCTGACGGCCTGCTTCCACACGACCCGTCTGGTCGTCGCGGACATGAAGGCCAAGGGCTGGGGGCGCATTCTCAATGTCGCTTCGGTGCATGGTCTCGTGGGCTCGGCCCAGAAGTCGGCCTATGTGGCCGCCAAGCACGGCGTTATCGGTCTGACCAAGGTCACCGCGCTGGAGACGGCCACCAGCGGCGTGACCTGCAATGCGATCTGTCCCGGCTGGGTTCTGACCCCGCTGGTCCAGAAGCAGGTCGATGCCAAGGCGGCCGAGCAGGGCCTGAGCCAGGACGAGGCCAAGCGTCAGTTGGTCTGCGAACGCATGCCGAGCGAGCGATTCGTGACACAGGAGCAGATCGGCGGCGTGGCCCTGTTCCTCTGCTCACCGGCGGCCGACAACATGACCGGTGCTTCCCTGCCGGTCGACGGTGCCTGGGTGGCGCAGTAGGCTCTGCGCGAGGCTATGCGCGAGAGGGGGCGTTTCAGGCCCAGATCTCCATCGCCAGTCCGCGGCTGTCGCGGCCGGAAGCCCCCGCAAGCCCGTCCAGCGGCAGGGCTTTCGCCTTGCCGTCGAGGATTCGTCTGGCTGCCAGAGCGCAGACGGCGGCGTCGATCAGGTCGTCGAGCTGCACTTCCTTGCGCGGAAACTGTCGATCCCAGCCGGCCTCCACCGCCAGCCCAGCCTCGGCCAGGAGCTGCAGACGGATCTTCCGTCCCTCAGGCGTCTTCTTCGAGGGCAGCAACAGCCCACCGGCCAGTCGGTGGAAGACCACTTCGGGGTGAACCTCCCGCACCCGCGTCTGATCCTCGGGGGTCAGGGCGCTGTCCACCTCGGCCACCTTGGGCAGGATGAACCAGGCCTGTTTGCTCAGGCCGCTGCCGTCTGTCTTGCTCCAGGCGTTGGCGCCCGGATAGTCGGCCGGCAGGTAGCGGATCTGGGGGCGCCGCAAGTCTAGAAAGACGCGGCTGCGCGCGCCGGGCGGCAGGGCGGCCCGCGCCGCCAGATCGCAGGCCCTGCGTCCGCTGTCCGGCAGCCCTATGGGGATGTCGATGGCGATTTGCCGTGCGCCGGCCAGATCGCCCGTCGTGACGGCAGCCTGAGAGAAGTGGCGAAGTAATTGGAAGCGGGGCGCGGACCCGGGGCCAAGCCAGGCGGCGACGATCCAACCGGCCCGGCAGCCGTCTAGCCCCAGCGTCAGTATCTCGCCTCGAACGATCGGTCGTCCCCTGCCGGTCTGTTTCGACGCCTCAGATTGGGCCGGTTTCGGTCGCTCCGGCAAGACGGACGGCGGATGTCGTTGCGTCGCGTCCGCGTTCCGTCCGTCGCATAAAGGCTTTCGCACTGGCTGTAGTGACGGGCGATGGCACAATGACAGGTCATAATCGGGATCTGGAGCGTAATTCTTGATGAGATCCCTCTGAATAGGCAAATCGAGCCACTAAACTGCCACAGCGAATTTTTCTTTCTCAAAGAAAAAAGTTCAGTGTTGCCAGGCGCGTTAACCATTCGTTAGTATAAGGTAACTATGATCGCTTCTGTCATCGACGTGCAGCCGGAGTGGGCCGCACCCTCCGATGACCGGATGTAAGATCCGTTCCTTGTGACGCCTCCCTGTTGACTTGCCGCCGGTTCGCCGGCGGCTTTTCTTTTGTGCGCTGTTCCAGCGGTTTATGACTCATTTTCGCCTTTTGACCATAACGAGTCCCTTGACGCCTTGCTGCACCCTGCTAGAGTCCCGGCCGGCAAGTTGACAGGGAGCCGCCAAAAGAAATCGGAGGGCCGCAACCGCGAGGTTGAACGGCCCTCCTTTCTTTTTAAGCCTAGGGCTGAAAACGCCGTTGATGCCTCCCGCGGATGCTCCAGAAGCCCCAGCCGGGCTCCCTGCCAGCCGGACTCGCCCTGAGGGTCGCTTCACGCACTTCAACCCTTGCCGTCGCCAGGGGTGTGGCCTTTTCTCGACGCCGACCCCCAAGGCCCTATAGGCTCCCGCCGACCCGACGTCCGGCAAAGGAAGCCTGTTATGGCCGACCCCAAGTTCCTGAAGTTCGATACTCTGGCCCTGCATGCCGGTCAGCAGCCGGACTCCACCTTCGGTGCGCGCGCCGTCCCGATCTACCAAACCACCTCCTACGTCTTCCGCGACAGCGACCACGCCGCCAGCCTGTTCAACCTGGAACGGCCCGGCTACATCTACAGTCGGATCGGCAACCCGACCGTTGCGGTGCTGGAGGAACGGATCGCCGCCCTCGACAAGGGCGTGGCGGGGCTCGCAGGTGCGTCGGGCCATGCCTGCCTCTGGCTGCTGATCGCGACCTTGATGGGGCAGGGGGGGCACATCGTCGCCTCGCGCTGCCTCTACGGCGGTTCGATCAACTTCTTTCTGCACACGGCACCGCGGTTCGGGATCGAGACCACGCTGGTGGACCCGCGGGACCCGAAGGCTTTCGAGGCGGCGATCCGGCCCGAGACCCGCCTGATCTTCGGAGAGGTCGTCGGCAACCCGGGGCTGGAGGTCATGGATCTGCCGGCGGTCGCGGAGGTCGCCCGGCGTCACAAGCTGCCGCTGGCCATCGACAACACCTTCCTGACGCCTGCGCTCTGCCGACCGATTGAGCTGGGGGCTGACCTGGTCATGCACTCGGCCACCAAGTGGATCGGCGGCCACGGCATCGCCATCGGTGGTCTGCTGGTCGACGGTGGCCGCTTCGACTGGGAGGCTTCGGGCAAGTTTCCGACCCTGACCGAGCCCTACGCGGGCTACCACGGCATCGACTATGCCGAGGAGTTTGGCCCGGCAGCCTTCGCCATGCGGGCGCGGACCGAGGGCCTGCGGGACTTCGGTGCCGTGATGGCGCCGCAGACGGCCTTCTATCTGCTGCAAGGCTTGGAGACTCTGCCGCTGCGCATGGAACGGCACCAATCCAATACGCTGAAGGTGCTGGAGTTTCTGCAGTCCAGCGAGCAGGTCGCCTGGGTCGCGCACCCGGCCTTGAGCGACCATCCGGATCACGCGCTGGCGGCGCGTCTCCTGCCCAAGGGCGCGGGCTCGATGGTCGCCTTCGGCATCAAGGGCGGCCGGGCGGCCGGGCGTATCTTCATCGAACGGCTGCAGCTTGCCAGTCATCTGGCGAACGTCGGCGATGCCAAGACCCTGGTGATCCATCCGGCCAGCACCACCCATTCCCAGTTGACGCCGGAGGAACTGACGGCCAGCGGTGTCGGTGAGGATCTCGTCCGCCTGTCGGTCGGCCTGGAAGATCCGGAGGATATCGTCGCCGATCTGAAACAGGCCCTGCGGGCGGCCGTGAAGGAGGCAGGCTGATGCAGATCACGGTCGAGGGGCGAGAGGTCTTCGCGGCGACCGGCGGGCGCCCCTTCGATCCGGCGCTGCCCTGCGTCCTGCTGGTTCACGGCGCCGGCATGGACCACAGCGTCTGGGCGCTGCAGAGCCGCTACCTGGCCCATCGCGGCCGGGCCGTCCTGGCCGTGGACCTGCCGGGTCACGGCCGCTCGGACGGCGAAGCCCTGACCGCCATTTCGGATTTGGCCGACTGGCTGATCGCGCTGCTGGACGCCCTGGGCGTCGGGCAGGCCGCTCTGGCCGGACATTCCATGGGGGCCTTGGCCTGTCTGTCCGCCGCCGCGCGCCATCCGCAGCGGCTCAGGGCCTTAGCGCTGCTGGGCGTGGCGCCGAAGATGCCGGTTCACCCGGACCTTCTGGCCCTGGCTGCGGCCGACGACCACAAGGCGCTGGAGCTGATCGACGATTGGGCCCACGGCCCGCGCGCCCATCTGGGCGGCCATCCGGCGGCCGGCACCTGGCTGCTTGGCGGCGGCGAGCGCCTGCTGGAGCGAGCACGGCCCGGCGTGTTGCATCGCGATCTTGCGGCCTGCGATACCTATGCGGACGGGCCGGCCGATGCCACGCGCGTGCGCTGTCCGACCCGCCTGATTCTCGGGGCCGACGACAAGATGACGCCGGCGAAGGCGGGCAGGAAGCTCGCCGACATGATCGAGGGCGCGGCTGTCGCGACCATCCCGAGCTGCGGCCACATGATGATGACGGAACAGCCCGACGCGACGCTGGACGCCCTTAAACGAACGGTGTAGCGGTCACCTCTCTGCTGCGTCCTCTGCCGTGTCCTCTGCCGGAGCGCGATCCTGCGCCAAGAGGCCAGACATCATCGCCTCACCGCCATTCGGAGTTCCCGACCTGTGTCCGAAGACCTCGCGCCGCCCCAGTCCCGTGCCGGCTATCCGCACTTTCTGCAGATCCCGACACGCTGGATGGACAACGACATCTACGGCCACGTCAATAACGTGGTCTACTACAGCTACTTCGACACGGTGATTAACGACTACCTGATTGCCCGTGGCGGTCTGGACATCCATGCCGGATCGGTGATCGGCATCACGCCCGAGACCCACTGTAACTTTCGGGACTCCTTCACCTTTCCCGAAACCGTCGAGGCCGGTCTTGCGGTTGGGCGCCTGGGCGGCCGCTCCGTGCGCTATCTGATCGGGCTGTTCAAGCAGGGGGCGGACACGCCGGCGGCGACCGGGCACTTCGTCCATGTCTTTGTGGAACGCGCCAGCATGCGACCGGTCGAACGCATGCCGGACTCCCTGCGGCAGGCCTTGGAAGCGCTGCGCATCGACTGAGCGGGCGGCGCGTTACGCCGCGCGGACCTTCTCCACGAAGCCTTCGAGTTCGCGGGTCAGAAGCTCCGCCTGTTGCGACAGGCCCTGGGCGGCCGTCAGGAGGTTGTTGGCGGCCTTTCCGGTTTCGCCGGCCGCGGCGTCCACCTGCTCGATCTTCTCGGCCACCTCCGCCGTTCCGCTCGAGGCTTCCTGAACGTTACGCGCGATTTCCTGGGTGGCCGCCTGCTGCTGCTCGACCGCGCTGGCGATGGAGGTCGCCAGCTCGCTGATTTCGCTAATCACGCTCACGATCTCGCCGATGGAGGCCTCGGCCTCGCTGGTCGCCGTGCGCACGGCATCGACCTCGCCGCCGACCTGGTCGGTCGCTTTCGAGGTTTCTCCTGCAAGATTCTTGACTTCGGAGGCGACCACGGCGAACCCCTTGCCCGCTTCGCCGGCGCGCGCGGACTCGATGGTGGCGTTCAGGGCCAGCAGGTTGGTCTGCTCCGCGATCTCGGAAATCAGACTGACCACGTCGCCGATCGATTCGGCCTTGGCGGTCAAGGCCTGCATCGCCTCCGTTGTCGCCTTAGCTCGCTCGACGGCCTGCCCGGCGCTGCGGTTCGATTGGTCCACCGTGACGGTGATTTCCCGGATCGAGGAGGAGAGCTGCTCGGCGGAGGCCGCGACGGTCTGGACGTTTGCCGAGGCTTCCTGGGTCGCCGCCGCCACGGCGGAGGCCTGACCGCGTCCTTCTTCGGCCGTCCGGTTGAGAGTCTGGGCGCTCGACTGCATCTCCTCGGCGGCAGTGGAGAGACTGCCGACGATCCCGCGCACGCTGGCCTCGAAACTGTCGGCCAGTTCGTTCATCGTCCGGCGTTTCTCCTCGGCCTGGCGAGCATCCCGCTCCTCGGCCTCTCTGCTCAACCGCTTGGCTTCGATGGCGTTTTTCTTGAACACATCCATCGCGCCGGCCATCTCGCCGATTTCGTCCTTGCGGCCGCGGGCGGGAATCTCCGTGTTCAGGTCGCCGCCGGCCAGCCGATGCATGGCGGCCGTCATGCTCTTGAGGGGACGGACGATGCTGCGGCCGATGAGCAAGGCGAGCAGCGCTCCGATGACGGCGGCCGCGAGAGACAGGCCGATCGACAGCTGGGTCGAGACGGCGGCCCGCTGTTGCACCTTCGATTCGACCGCGGCTTCTTGAGCCGTAGCTGCCTGCTCGATCTCGAACAGATTCGTGGCCAGACGGATTCCCGTCACGCCGATGACCTGCCGACCCAGGCGGTTGCCTTCCTCGGCCAAGTCTTTGAATTCCAATAGACCTTCGCGGTAAGCCGCGAGCGGTTCGATTTGAGCGGAGATCGCTTCTCGCCGCTCGCTCGTTTGCGCGAAGCGTACGGCATATCCCAGCAGCTTCTCCGTCTCGGCGAGCTGCGTCTCCGTTTCGGTCAGATCTTCGGCCCGTTGCAGCTCGACGAAACGGCCGGTGTAGTCGCGCGTGAGCAGAAATGCGGTGAGGCTACGGCTGAGCGCCTCCGCCGTCGAATGGTCCGTGTTGTCGCGGGCTTCGCGCACCATCGGGATCAGGGCCGTGCGCAAGGCATCGCCGCCGGCTCGCAGCGTGCCGTCACGCACCTCGTTGCGTGCCTCGCGCACCTTGGCCAGTTCCTCGAAGCCGTTCCAATAGGCCTCGGCTCCGCTCTCGATTTCGGACAGGGCGTCGCGCAGCTCCGGTGTCGTCGCACTCTCCTGCTTGGCTGCGATCGTTTCCTGCAGCGCGCCGTACAGCCGTTCGGCCTGCCTGAAGCGCTGCGGCGTGTCCTTGGCCGCATATTCATGAACGACCACCCTCAGGGCCATGAAGGCCGAGGCGATGTCCGCGGCGTCCCGGGCGGCGGCGCCAGCCGTCGCGTTGGTCCCGATCTCCTGTTCCAAAATATTGGTCGTCCAGACGGACTTGCCGCCCAGCGCGACGAGCAACAAGAGAATCACTGCGAATCCCCCGGCCAGGCGCAGGCCGATCGAGGGGGACGGAAGGGTCTTCATGGCCTGATCTCCACCGAGAAACCTATAGGGCGAGAAACCGCATAGGGCGAGAAACCGCGTAGGGCGAACTGCCGACGACTGTTCAACCGGAAGAAACCTGAAGGATGAGGGTTAGCAAATCTCTAAAGTCGCACGGACTGGAGGCCAATTCCGCCGTTGCGTGTGCGGGTTCGTTCGGCTCTGCACACTCAAGTTGTTCAGGGTTGCCTTGCCCTCGCCAAATAGGCGGAAAAGACGCGCCCTGGTTCTCGGCCGCTTTAGCGTGGTTCGCTGAGCAGGCCCTTGACGATCGCGTAGCAGGCAAGCAGCAGCACGATCGCAAAGGGCAGTCCCGTCGAGACAGTGGCCGCCTGTAGGGCCGCCAGGCCGCCGCCGAGCAGCAGGGCGATGGCCACCAGACCCTCGAAGGTGCACCAGAAGACCCGCTGGGAGACCGGGGCGTTGACCTTGCCGCCGGCGGTGATGGTGTCGATCACTAAGGAGCCGGAGTCCGAGGAGGTCACGAAGAAGACGATGACCAGCACCACCGCCAAAACGGAGGTGATGGAGGCCAGCGGCAACTCGGACAGCATGCCGAAGAGCGACAGTTCCGGGGAGTAGGAGATGATCACGTACTCCTTCACGGCGCTCGCTTCGTTGGCGATCACCTGCTCGATAGCGGTGCCTCCGAAGGCCGTCATCCAAAGCACACCGACCAACATCGGGATAATCAGCACGCAGATCAGGAATTCCCGGACGCTGCGGCCTCGGCTGACTCGTGCGATGAACATGCCGACGAAGGGCGACCAGGAAATCCACCAGGCCCAGTAGAAGGCGGTCCAGCCCTGGCGGAAGCTGTCGTCGCTGCGTCCGACCGGATTGGACAGGGGGACCACGTCGCGCAGGTATTCCAGGATGTTCTGGAAGAACCCGGTCGCGATCGCCAGGGTCGGGCCGGCGACGATGACGAAGAGCAGCAGCAGCGCGGCGAGGCCCATGTTGATCTCGGACAGCACCTTGACGCCCCCGTCCAACCCCCGCAGCACGGAGATCAGGGCGACCGCCGTGATGCCGATGATCAGCACGATCTGCACGTTGACGCTGATGGGGATGCCGAAAACGAAGTCGAGCCCGGCGTTGGCCTGTTGCGCGCCGAAGCCGAGCGAGGTGGCGAGACCGAACAGCGTGGCGAAGACCGCCAAGATGTCGATGATGTGTCCCGGCCAGCCCCAGACCTTCTCCCCGAAGATCGGATAGAAGATCGAACGCACGGTCAGCGGCAGGCCCTTGTTGAAGGTGAAGAGCGCCAGCGCCAGGGCGACGACCGCGTAGATCGCCCAGGGGTGTAGGCCCCAGTGATAGATCGTGGCCGCCATGCCCATCGCCTTGGCGGCCGCCAGGTTCTCCTCGATCAGCGTTCCGTCTTCCGCGAAGGGAGAGGGGACACCCAGCGGCTCCGACACCGCCATGTGATAGACCGGCTCCAGCACGCCGAAGAACATCAGGCCGATACCCATGCCCGCGGCGAACAGCATAGCGAACCAGCCGATGTAGCTGTATTCGGGCGTTGCCTCCTGTCCGCCCAGGCGGACCTTGCCGAGCGGCGAGACGATCAAGGCGAGGCAGACGAGAACGAAGATGTTGCCGGCGGTCAGGAAGAACCAGTCCAGGCTGGAGGTCAGGGTGCCGCGGATGTCGTTGAAGACCGGGCCGACCTCGTTCTGGAAGGCCAGCGTCAGCACCACGAAAGCGACGATCACCAGACCGGAGACGAGAAACACCGGATTATGGATGTCCAGTCCGAAGGGCCCCAGGTTGGTTTGGATGTTGTCCTGACCGATCTCGTAATCGGTCTCGATGACGTCTGAGGCGCCTTCCGGCGCGGGGACGTCGGCGGCTTCATCCGGCGCCGGAGTGCCTGTCTCGCTCATCTCGGAACTCCTGTGCTTTCCTGTCCTTCTGCGTGCCGACGTCCCGCTTCGGGGCGCCGGTCTCTCGGGGCGCCGTTCTCTCGGGGCGTCAGCGAACGACGAAGACGGAGACGTCGCTGTGCGAGGCGACGTAGCCGGCATTCGAGGTCAAGATGTGCTCCGGCAGTCCGGGGACGTGAGAAGCCATGATAACTAGGTCCGCTCCGATCTCGTCGGCCGTCTTCGTCAGCAGCTTGTAAAGGTCTCGAGTCGGGTCGTGACTGAGGACGGACTGTGTGGACGCCTCGAAGCCGCCCTCCTTGGCCTTGGCCTCGCCGAAGGCGGCCAGCTTGCTCGCATACTCTTCCGGCGTGTGGGCCACCGCATCGGGTGTCGAGGCCGTGACGCCGACATAGCAGATCGGAATCTTGTAGTGTCGGGCCAGATCGGCGGCAGTATTCAGGGCCTTCTCGAGTCTGTCTGCGTGAGCCAGATCGACCGGGACCATGATTTTCTTATACATTGAGGCCTTTCCGCAGTCCGCTTCTCCTTCGCCCGCTCTGCCGTTCGTTCAAACCGCAAAGTGCCTCGTCCGAGAGACTTCGGGTGCGAGCGGCCTTTCGGCAGTTGTCGCGGCCGACGACCGGACGGCCGACTTGACGACAGTAGAAGAGCGACTGCAGGATGACAACTCCCCATGGGAATTGCAAACAGCCTCTCAAGTAATTTCTCAGATCTCGCGGGGGGAATTAATCCTAGGTCCGAAATGATCGGTCAGCATTCCTAAGCGAATAGATGAACCGGCGGTCTGGTGAAGCGCCGGCTATTCTTCGATGCCGAGCGCGCGCTTGTAGAGCTCCAGCAGATGCTCCTGCTCCTGCCGGTCGGCATGGTCCATTTTCCGCAGCTTGATGACCTGGCGCATGATTTTGGTGTCGAAGCCGGTGCCTTTGGCCTCGGCGTAGATCTCGCGGATATCCGCGCCCAGGGCCGTGCGTTCCTCTTCGAGCCGCTCGATGCGCTCGATAAAGGATTTCAGACGATCCGCTGCTACGCCACCGACGTCGCTCATGGGCTGTTGTGCTCCTGCTTGCTGTAAAGGTGCGGGCGTGAAGAGCGGCGGACCTTAGCGAGGGCGGCTCGATGCCTCAACGGCCCGCGCTCCGGCGCAAAGCGGGGAAGCTGTGGATAAAACTAAGATGCGGGTTGGTCTCATACGACCTGGAAGCCGTGGGCGTAGGGATCGCGAGGCTCTACGAAGAGGGTATTGAGCCCCGTTATGCGCGCCCAGCCCTCGATCGAGGGCGCGATGGCGGGGCGCCCGCTCACTTCCGCCGTCGCTTCCACCCGGCCGATGAAAAGGCTGCCGATGATGCTTTCGTGCCGGAAGCTGTCGCCGACCGCCAGCTCGCCGCGCGCCGCGAGCTGCGCCATGCGCGCGGAGGTACCGGTTCCGCAGGGGCTTCGGTCGATGGCCCGCTGCCCGTAGAAGACGGCGTTGCGTCCGTCCGCACCGGGCTGTCGGGGGCGGCCGGTCCACATCACGTGACTGACGCCCCGAATGGTCGGGTCCTCGGGATGCACCATCTCGACGGCCGCGTTGACGCGGCGCCGCAGCTCGGGCGACAGCCGCAGGACGTCTGCAGGGGCGAGGGCGTCCAGACCCGCGAACGTTCCGCCGGCCCGCGTCTGCGGCTCGACGATGGCGTAGAAGTTGCCGCCGTAGGCGATGTCGAGCCGTAGGCGGCCAAGCTCCGGGCAGTCGACCTCCAGGCCCTCCAACGCCAGGAAGCTAGGCACGTTGGTGATCCGCACGGCCTCCACCAGGCCCCGCTCGTCCAGGCGATAGTGCGCCTCGACGGGGCCGGCGGGGGTTTCCAGGCGCAGGCGTCCCGGCTCGCGCGGTTGGACCAGTCCGCGCTCCAGGGCAAAGGTCGCGGCGCCGATGGTGCCGTGGCCGCACATCGGCAGGCAGCCGCTGGTCTCGATGAAGAGGATCGCCGTGTCCGCGCCCTGTGCACGGCCGGAGTCAGTCGGCGGATAGAGCAATGCACCAGACATCATGTCGTGGCCGCGCGGTTCGAACATCAGCGCGGTGCGAATCCAGTCGTAGCGTACCAGAAAGTTCTGGCGTTTCTCGCTCATGTCGGCGCCCTCCAGCGGCGGTCCGCCGGCGGCGACCAGCCGGACCGGATTGCCGCAGGTATGACCGTCGATGCAGAAGAAGGTGTTGGGCGCGAGCGGTTCCATCTCCGCCATTGAGGCCGCTTCCGCGGCAGCCGTCAAATGCAGCCATAGCGTGCCGCCCTTTTCGCTGCTCGCCGGCCTGTTGCCTCGCCGAAAAGGCCGTTATAGTCGCGCGCCATGCCTGACGGAGAGACACCGCGCGGCGCCGTCGATCTGCGTCTTCTGACGCGCGATGAGCCGCCTCCCTTCACCGTTCTGAACGCCAGCGGCGCCGCGCCGCTGGTGATCACCTGCGATCACGCCTCCAACCGCGTGCCGGAGGCGCTCGGCGATCTTGGTCTGAACCGGGCCGAGCTGGCGCGGCACATCGCCTGGGACATCGGCGCAGCCGAGGTCACGCGCCGGCTGGCCAGTCTGCTGGACGCGCCGGCGGTGCTCTCGCACTTTTCGCGCCTGGTGATCGACCCGAACCGGCGGGTCGACGTGCCGGCCTCCATCCCGCCGATCAGCGACGGGACAGAGGTGCCGGGCAACCGCCATTTGAGCGATCGCGAGATACGACAGCGCCGCGAGCAGCTCTTCGCGCCCTACCACGCGGCCTGCGAGCGGATGATCGAGGCGAAGATCGCCGGAGGCATCCGGCCGGCTCTTATCTTCCTCCATTCCTTCACGCCGGTCTTCGCGGGGGAGGAGCGCTGGATGGAGGCCGCGATCCTTTGGGATCGGGACGACCGGCTGCCGCGCCCCCTGCTGGAGGGGCTGCGTGCCCGGGGGATCGCGACAGGCGACAACGAGCCCTACAGCGGCCGTTCGACCGAGGACTACAGCCTACATGCCCACGGCGATGCGCGCGGCCTGCCGCATGTCCTGATCGAACTGCGCCAGGACGTGATCGATACGAAGGCCGGGGCCGAGCGTTGGGCTGAGACTCTGGCGGAGATCCTGCGGCCGCTTCTGACCGATCCAGCCACCTTCAGGTCCCCTTAGCCGGAGCCTTCGCCGGACATGACTGCGCTCGTCGAACCCACTTTCACCGTCGGTATCGAGGAAGAGTACCTGCTGGTCGATCCGGAGAGCCGCGATCTGGTGGTAGAACCACCGGCCGGTCTGATGTCTGCGCTGGAAGACGTACTTGGCGAGCGGGTCACGCCCGAGTTTCTCCAGTCTCAGGTCGAGATCGGCACCAGCAAGTGCGCCTCTATACGCGAGGCGGCGACTGAGCTTCGGGAGTTGCGCGGCAAGGTGGCCGACGTGGCGCGCGCCCACGACTTGGCGCTGCTCGCGGCCTCGACCCATCCCAAGGCCGACTGGGACCGCCAGAAGCATACCGATAAGGAACGCTACAACCTGCTGGCCCGCGATATTCAGGCGCCGGCCCGCCGCCTGGTGATCTGTGGCATGCACGTGCATGTCGGCCTGGACGATGACAATCTGCGCATCGATCTGATGGGGCAGGCCGCCTACTTCACGCCCCATCTGTTGGCGCTTTCCACCTCCTCGCCCTTTTGGCGCGGGCGCAACAGCGGCCTGAAGTCCTATCGCATGGCCGTGTTCGACGAGCTGCCGCGCACTGGCCTGCCCGCCCAGTTCGATTCCTGGGGCGAGTATCAGCGTCACCTGCAGGTGCTGGTCGACGCGGGTCTGATCGAGGACGGCTCCAAGCTCTGGTGGGACGTCCGGCCCTCCTGCCGTTTTCCGACCCTGGAGCTGCGGGCCCCGGATATCTGCACCCGTGTCGACGACGGCCTCGCCGTGGCGGCGATCTACCTCTGTCTTCTGCGCATGCTCTGGCGGCTGAAGCGCACGAATCAGCGCTGGCGGCGCTATTCCAACATGCTGATCGGCGAGAACCGCTGGCGGGCGATGCGCTATGGCATGGACGAGGGGCTGGTCGACTTCGGCAAGGGCGCGGTGGTGGCCTACGCCGATCTGTTGGAGGAAGTCCTGGAGCTGATCCGGGAAGACGCCCTGGCGCTGGACTGCCTGGACCTGTGCGAGGCGGCGCGGGACGTGATCGAGCGCGGCACAAGCGCCGATCGTCAGATCCGGATCTACGACGCGGCGCTTGAGGAGGGCTTGGAACGTGGCCAGGCGCTCGACCGCGTGGTCGACTGGCTGATGGAAGAAACCGTTGCAGGTCTGGATTCCGAGCACACATAAGCCGAAACACCGGCAAGACCCAGAAAGGGAGAGAGCGATGGACGAGCAGACCCGCACCGAACTGGAGGCCGCAGCCTTCCGCGCCCTGCGCGATCACCTGCGCGAACGCACCGATGTCCAGAACATCGATCTGATGAATCTCTCGGGCTTCTGCCGGAACTGCCTGTCGCGCTGGTATCAGGAAGCGGCCAACGAGCGCGGCATCGAGATGGACAAGGCCAAGGCGCGCGAGGTTGTCTACGGCATGCCCTACGACGAGTGGCGCGCCAAGCACCAGACCGAGGCCAGCGAAGAGCAGAAGCAGGCTTTAGCGTCCAGCCATCCCGGCCACTGAGAGCTGGGGGGCTAGGTAAGGCGTGCGCCCTTGAAGCCTTCGGCCGCGACGGCCGAGCAGAGATCGTGCCACTGGCAGCCGGAACAGGCGGTTCGGACTGTTCCGGCTGCGAAGCTCCCGCGCAGGTGCTGCGTTGTTTTTGCCGACAGACGGATCGTCTTGCCGGTCGGCAGCGGTTCGTCCAGCAGGCGGCTCAAGTCCTCCAACGCCTGTGCATCGCGACGCCGCACGCTGTCGCGTAGGCAGTGCGGTTGCTCCGTTTGAAGGCACTGCTGCTCTGACAGGTTCGCCGTCAGCGGCGCGCAGATGTCGTCCGGTCCCTCGACCAACAGGATCTCTTCGCCGGCCGAGGCCCGCGCGGCGATCGCGTCGAAGTTGGCGATGAAAGCCGGGCTGTAGCCCTTGCCGACATAGGTCAGCAGACAGAGCAGATGGTGGTGCCGCAAGCGCAGGGTCATCGCGGAAGAGCGGCGTGCAGCACCCTGGGGAGCCTCAGATGAGCGGCGCGCTCGGTCGGCGGTAGCGCTGTGCCGCCTGCAGACAGGCCGCCGCCAGCGCCGACTTCAGGACCATGCCGAGCAGGAAGGGCGTCAGTCCGACGGCGGCCGCCTGGGTCCAGCCAAGTCCGATGGCGCTGGCCAGCCAGGCGACGCCGGGGGCGAGGATCGCAGCATGCCCCAATAGCATCACCGCGAAGGCGGCCAGCGGATGCCGCGCAAACCCGCGCTCGGCCAGCCAGCCGACGATCACGGTCGCCAAGGCGAAACCGAAGAGATAGCCGGCGGTCGGACCGACGAAGTGGATGAAGCCGGCGGCCCCGCCGGCCAGGACGGGCAGGCCCATAGCGCCCTGCAGCAGGTAGGTCAGCACCGTCGCGCCGCCCAGGCGCCAGCCGTAGAGCGCACCGATCACCACAAGGCCGAAGGTCTGCATGGTCATGGGCACCGGCACCATCGGCACCTCGATCCAGGAACAGGCGGCCAGGAACAGGCTGCCCGCCAGCACCAGGAAGACACGTCTTGCCCAGGATCCTCCGCGCAACCAGGCGAGTGCCGTGCCTAGGGGAGCGGAGGTGTCTGTCGCGACGCTGTTCATGGCTTCGATCTCTTTCACGGTGACTCAAGGACTGCACGACAACTTATAAAGGTGCGGAGCCTGTTCTCAACGTCGAAAGTGTCGCCAAGGCCGAGTGTGGCGGCTTGACCGCACTCTAGGGCCTCTCTTCGGGCCGACAGAAGGATCGGCAATTCATGGACGAAGAAGCTCGCCTCTTTGAGGTTTTTCTCGAGGTACAGCGGGGGTTACCGCGGCAGGGGCCGGGCGCCGCCCAGAGCACCCTCGAAGCCTTAGCCCTCTGTCGCGGTCTGCCGGACCGCCCCGCCGTTCTGGATGTCGGCTGCGGTCCGGGCCTGCAGACGCTCGTCTTGGCGGACGCCTTGGACGGGCAGATTACGGCGGTCGATCTGTTGCAGGAGTACCTGGACAGCCTAATCCGGCGCGCCGCCGCAGCGGGTTTGGCCGAGCGACTAGAGGTCCTGGCCGGCGACATGGCGCAGCTGCCGTTTCCGGACCGGAGCTTCGATCTCATCTGGGCGGAGGGGTCCGCCTACATCATGGGTTTTGAGGCCGCCTTTCGGACCTGGCGTCGGCTGCTCAAACCTGGCGGCTGCCTCGCGGTGACGGAGCTGACATGGCTGCGGCCCGATCCGCCGGACGAAGCTCTGGCTTTCTTCCGGGAGGAGTATCCGGCAATGACCACCCTGGAGGCCAACCTTACGAGCGTGAAAGCCTGTGGCTATGAGCTGCTTGGGCAGTTCACACTGCCTGATGCGGCTTGGTGGGACGACTACTACACCCCCTTGGCCGCCAAGCTTCCGCAGCTCAAACAGCGCTACGCCGATGATCCGGCTGCGCTGGAGGTGGTCGCAACGACCGAGCGGGAGATCGAGGTCCGCCGTCGTTTCTGGGACTCTTACGGCTACGTCTTTTTCGTCGCCCGAAATCCAGGCTGACCGGAACGCGCGGCTTTAAGCGCTTTCTACTCGGCGGCTTCCCGCGTCAGCGGTGCCGGAGCCGGATCCAGGAAATCCGCCAACAGCTCGTCCCAGCGATTGCGGGCGGCCTCCAGGTTCCGCTCCTTTACGTGACCGTAGCCGCGAATCTGATCCGGGATTTCGGCGAGTTCCACGGCCAGAGCGTGGTTCTCTGGCGTTAGCTTGCCGCTCAACTCCTCGACCAGCGCCACATAGTCGGCGATCAGCTTGCGCTCCTCCTTGCGCTCTTCGGTGTAGCCAAAGATGTCGAAGGCCGTGCCGCGCAGCCCCTTCAGCTTGGCCATCGTCCGGAAGACCGGCAGCAGCCAGGGGCCGAACTCGCGCTTCTTCAATTCGCCCGTCTCCGGATCGCGCTGGGAGATCAGCGGCGGCGCCAGGTGGAAGGTCAGCTTGTAGCTGCCGGCGAACTGCCGCTCCAGCTTCTGCCGGAAGGCCGGGTCGGCATGCAGCCGAGCAACTTCGTACTCGTCCTTGTAGGCCATCACCTTGTGGGCGTAGCGGGCCACCGCTTCGGCGAAGCCGCTGCGGCCCGGCGTTTTCTCCGCCTCGGCCTGACGCGCCCGCTCGACGACTTTGCGATAGCGTTCGGCATAGGCCGCGTTCTGATAGTCGGTCAGGAAGGCGACGCGGCGCTCGACCAGCTCCTCCAGGGTCTGGGGCTTGGCCGCCTCCGCCGGCTTCGCGTCAGGCAGGGCGGTCTCCGTCACCCGCTTGAGATCGGCGGCGGCGCGGCGGCCCCAGAGGAAGGCCTCTTGGTTGAAGGCCACCGCCACGGCGTTGAGTTGGATCGCCTGCTCGATGGCGGCCCGGCTAAGCGGAACCAGGCCCTTCTGCCAAGCGTAACCGAGCATGAAGAGGTTGGTCGCGATGGAATCGCCCATTAGCGCCTCGGCAACCGCCGTCGCCTCGACGAACTCAGCCGTCTCCGGACCGACCGCATCCTGGATCGTCTCGACCAGAGCCCGGCTCGGGAACTTGTAGGTCGTGGAGTTCCGGGTGAACTCTCCGGTCACCGTCTCGTGGCTGTTGATGACGGCGCGGGTCCGTCCCTTGCTGACCTTGGTCAGCGCCTCCGGGCTGCTGGCGACCACCAGGTCGCAGCCGAGCACCAGGTTCGCACCGCCGGCGGAGATCCTGACGGCATGCAGGTCTTCCGGGCGCTGGGCCAGTCGGATATGGCTGAGGACGGCGCCGCCCTTCTGGGCGAGGCCGGCCATGTCGAGCAGGCTGACGCCCTTACCCTCGATGTGCGCGGCCATGCCGAGCAGTGCGCCGATGGTCACGACGCCGGTGCCGCCGACGCCGGAAATCAGGATACCGTAGGGCCGGTCGAGACTCGGAAGCTGCGGTTCTGGCAGCGCCTCCCAGGTATCGGTCGCCGCCGCATCGCCCGTCGGCTTACTGCCGCCTTTCCGGGGTTCGGCCCCGTGCACCGTCACGAAGCTGGGGCAGAAGCCCTTGAGGCAGGAGAAGTCTTTGTTGCAGCTCGACTGATCGATCTTGCGCTTGGTGCCGAACTCGGTCTCCTGCGGCACCACGGAGACGCAGTTGGACTTGACCGAACAGTCGCCGCAGCCCTCGCAGACCGCGTCGTTGATGAAGACGCGCTTCGGCGGGTCGGGATAGAGGCCGCGCTTGCGCCGCCGCCGCTTCTCCGCCGCGCAGGTCTGGTCGTAGACGATGGCGGTGACGCCGGGAATGTCGCGCAGGTCCCTCTGCACTCGGTCCAGCTCGTCCCGGTGCTCGAATGTCACGCCCGGCGCCCAGTCGGTGCCGAGGGGGTACTTGTCCGGTTCGTCCGAGACCAGGATGATTTTCTTCACGCCTTCCGCATGAAGCTGGCGCGTGATCATGGCCGGGTCCAACGGGCCGTCGTGCGGCTGGCCGCCGGTCATCGCCACGGCGTCGTTGTAGAGCACCTTGTAGGTGATGTTGACGTCGGCGGCGACGGCGGCGCGCACCGCCAGGATGCCGGAATGGAAGTAGGTGCCGTCGCCCAGGTTGGCGAAGACATGCTCGCTGGTCACGAAGGGCGCCTGTCCGACCCAGGGCACGCCTTCGCCGCCCATCTGGGTGAAGGTCTCCGTGTTGCGGTCCATCCACTGCGCCATGTAGTGGCAGCCGATACCGGCCAGGGCGCGCGAGCCCTCGGGAACCTTGGTCGAGGTGTTGTGCGGGCAGCCGGAGCAGAAGTAGGGGACGCGCTCGATCGGTGCCTTGGCGGTGCTGCGCCGGGCCTTGTCTTTCTGGGCCAAGAACTGGGCGCGCTCACGCTGCGCCTCGGGCAACACCCCGTGGCGCTCCAGCAGCTTCGTCAGGGAGGCCGCGACGAGGCCCGGATTGATTTCGGAGTAGGAGGGAAGCTGCATCTCGGCCGGTTCGTCCGGGTAGTTGCGGTCGAACTTGCCGGTGATGCGCGGCCGTCGGTCGGCCTGCCAGTTGTAGAGCTGTTCCTTGACCTGGTTCTCGATGACCGCCCGCTTCTCCTCGACGATCAGGATTTCCTCCAGGCCCTCGGCGAAGGCGCGGATGCCACTCTGTTCCAGCGGCCAGGACATTCCGACCTTGTAGACCGACAGTCCCAGTTCGGCGGCCAGAGCCGCGTCGATCCCCAGATCCTCCAGAGCCTGCATGGTGTCCAGATAGGCCTTGCCGGCCGTAATGATCCCGAAGCGGCGCTTCGGGGAGTCCAGCACCGTGCGGTCCAGCTTGTTGGCGCGCGCGAAGGCCAGCGCGGCATAGAGCTTGTGCCGGTGATGTCGCTCCTCGGCTTCCAGAACCGGATCGGGCCAACGGATGTTCAGGCCGCCCGGCGGCAGCTCGAAGTCCTGAGGCAGTGCGATCTGAATGCGGTTCGGGTCGACGTAGACGCTGGCGGTCGCATCCACTGTTTCAGTGATGGTTTTGAAGCCGATCCAGCAGCCGGAAAAACGGCTCATCGCCCAGCCGTAGAGGCCGAGGTCGAGAAACTCTTGAACGCCGGCCGGATTGAGCACCGGGATCATGGCGTCCATGAAGGTGTATTCGCACTGGTGGGCGGTGGTGGAGGACTTGGCCGCATGGTCGTCCCCGGCCAGCAGCAGCACGCCGCCTTTGGCGTGACTGCCGGCGAAGTTGCCGTGGCGGAAGACATCGCCGCAGCGGTCGACGCCGGGGCCCTTGCCGTACCACATGGCGAAGACGCCATCGTGCTTCGCATCGCCGAACAACTCGGTCTGCTGCGATCCCCAGACGGCGGTCGCCGCCAGATCCTCGTTGACGCCGGGCTGGAAGTGGACCTGGTTGTCCTTGAGGTACTTGCGCGCCTTCCAGAGCTGCTGGTCCAGGCCGCCCAGCGGCGAGCCGCGGTAGCCGGAGATGAAGGCTGCGGTATCCAGGCCGGCGGCAAGGTCGCGCTGACGCTGCATCATCGGCAGGCGCACCAACGCCTGAGTGCCGGTCAGGAAGATGCGACCGCTGTCCAGCGTGTACTTGTCGTCGAGTCTAACAGAAGCCTCAGGCATCGATCTCGCGTCCTCCCGGATGGCACTGTCTGCCGCCGCGCGCGAGCCTCGTTTTTTGGCCGGTCCTGTCACCACTGCGGCGACCAGCCGGTCGATCGGGCTTGGGTCTCGCTACGCCTCGGCGTCTACCGGTTCCTAACCAGGACTCTGGTATCGACCGGCCTGACAAAAAAGGTAATGAATGCTGACCTATTTGTCGAGGGGCAGTTTACCATAACCCTTATCTTCGTAGGGTCTGTGAAGCTGCCTCTGCCCTTACGGGAGAGCGACGGGAAAAACGGTCGCTTCGCCGGCGCGAAGACAAACGAAATCGGGATTGCCGGTTCGTGACTCCGCCAGCTGCGTCTCGACTGGCCTCAGCGCGCGGCCGCTGAGGCCTTGGCTCCGCCTTTACCGTCGTAGAGACCGTCGAGCAGCGGCCCGTACTCCTGCTTGATGACGTGCCGGCGGATCTTCATGGTCGGCGTCATCATGTGATTTTCGACCGTGAAGGACTCGGGCGCGACGGTGAAGCGCCGGACGCGCTCCAGGTTGGAGACCTGCTGATTGACTTGTTCGATCACGTTCTGCAGGGCCTTGCGAAAGTCGCCGTCCTCGCGCAGCACGGCCAGGTCGGTGGGCTTGCCCTGCTCCTTCGCCCAGCCGCGCACCCACTCGTCGTCCGGCACCAACAGCCCGACCAAGTAGGGGCGCTTGTCGCCGACCACCATCGCTTGGTTGATCTCGGGCTGCAGGGTCAGGAAGCCCTCGATCCGCGCGGGCGATACGTTGTCGCCGCCGGACAGCACGACGATGTCCTTCTTGCGGTCGGTGATGCGGATATAGCCGTCGCTGTCGATCTCGCCGATGTCGCCGGTATGCAGCCAGCCGTCCTGAATTGCCTCGGCCGTGGCTTCCTCGTTGTTCCAATACCCCTTCATCACCAGTTCGCCGCGCACCAGGATTTCCCCGTCTTCGGCGATCTTGACCTCGACTTCTTTCAGCGGCGGGCCGACCGTGTCCATCCTGACGCGGGTCGAGCGGTTGCAGGAGACAACGGGGCCGGCCTCGGTCTGGCCGTAGCCCTGCAGGACCTTCAGGCCCAGCGCCTGGAAGAAGATGCCGATGTCCGGGTTGAGTGCGGCGCCGCCCGAGACCATGGCCTTGAGACGACCGCCGAAGCGGCCGCGCACCTTGTCGCGGACCAGCTTGTCGACGACCAGATCGACCAGGCGATCCCAGAGCGTCAAGCTGTCCGGATCGTGGTAGCGCTTGCGGCCCAAGGCTTCCGCCTTGGCAAAGAGTTTTTGCTTGAAGGGCGACTGCTTTTTGAGACCGGCGCGAATGCGCTGGTGGATGGATTCGTAGAGCCGCGGCACCGCCGTCATCACCGTCGGGCGCACTTCAGACAGATTGTTCAGAAGCTGCTCAACGCCTTCGGCGTAGTAGATCTGCGCCGTGATGGTGATCGGGAAGAAGTGGCCGCAGGTATGCTCGTAGGAATGAGACAGCGGCAGGAAGGACAAGAAAATCTCCTTCTCCAGACCGTACTCCTCCAGCAGGTCGTAGGCGCCCAGGCAGTTGCAGAGAATGTTGCCGTGGGTCTGGATGACGCCCTTCGGCGTGCCGCCGGTGCCCGAGGTGTAGATGAAACAGCAGGCGTCGTCGCGCTTGGCGCGGCTTGCCACTTCCTCCACGTCGTCCGGCAGGTCCTTGCCCTGACCCATCACGCTGTCCCAGTCGTGATAGGCCAGAACGCTCGACTGCTTGACGTCCAGTTCCGCCATCGAGAGCAGCCACTTGCAGTCCGGCGCCTGTTTGGCGGCCGGCAGCAGCGCCTTCGCCAGGGCAGGGCCCGAGACGATGGCGCCGACCGCGCCGCTGTCCGTCAGGATGTGGCGGTGGTCGCTTTCGGTGTTGGTGATGTAGGCCGGGACCGTGATGGCGCCGCTGGCGACGATGGCCAGGTCTGCAATGAACCACTCCGGCCGGTTCTCTGCGACGATGACCACGCGGTCGCCCGGCTTGACGCCAAGCGCGCGCAGGCCACGCGAGAGGTCGCGTACCGCCTGGTCCACCTTCGCCCAGGTCCAGGGCTGCCAGCGGCCGTCACGCTTGGCCCAAAGCAGGTTCTGCGTCTTGTGGGCGCGCGCTTGATGGAAGAAGATATCGCAGAGGTTGTTCCAGGCCGCATAATCCATCGTAAAGGCCTCTCCCTTTTCCCTGTCGCGCCGCCTATCTGTTCTGTTGAGCTCTTTCGGGGCGGGCGCGTTCGGCGTTGGCCGCCAGAAAGCTCGGGCATAAATGCGGTCGCACGCAGTGAATTCAAGCATAACAGCAGGGAAATAGGGAGTTTCGGCATGAGCCAACCCGTGGAAAAGTTAGGCAAGCTGCCGGAGTGGGATCTGAGCGACCTCTTCCCCGCGCGCGATGGGCCCGAGGTTCAGGCCGAGATCGACGCTCTGGAGGCCGAAGCTCGCGCCTTTCAGGGAGAGCATCTCGGTCAGCTCGAGACGCTTTCCGGCACGCAGCTCGGTGCCGCGGTGCGCCGTTACGAGGCTCTGGAGGAACGGCTGGGCCGACTCATGAGCTACGCCCAATTGGTCTATGCCGGCGACATGAGCGAGGGTGCCAACGGCAAATTCTACCAGGCCTGCCAGGAGGCGGCGACGCGCATCTCCTCGACGCTGCTGTTCTTCACGCTGGAACTGAACCGTGTCGAAGAGGCCGAGCTGGAGCGCAAGCTGGAGAGTCCCGACTTGGCGCGCTACCGGCCCTGGCTACGCGACATCCGCGCCCTGCGCCCGCACCAGCTGGAGGACGAGGTCGAGCGGCTGCTGCATGAGAAGCAGCTGTCCGGCCGTAGCGCCTGGACCCGTCTGTTCGACGAAACCATGGCGGGGCTGCGCTTCCCGCTGGACGGGGAGGAACTGACCAATGCGGAGATCCTGAACCGTTTGAGCGACCACGACGCCAAGACCCGCGAGCGCGCCGCGAAGTGCTTCGCCAAGGTGCTGAGGGACAACGCCCGGCTCTTTGCGCACATCACCAACACCCTGGCCAAGGACAAGGCCATCGAGGACGACTGGCGCGGCTTCAAGCGTGCGGTTTCCTCCCGCAACCTCGCCAACTTCGTCGAGGACGAGGTGGTCGATGCCCTGGTCGCGGCGGTGACTGAGGCCTACCCGAAGCTGTCCCACCGCTACTACGCCCTGAAAGCCAAGTGGATGGGCAAGGACAAGCTGCCTTACTGGGATCGCAACGCGCCGCTGCCTGGCGACGACGACCGCACCATTCCCTGGGACGAGGCCCGCACGACCGTGCTGGACGCCTACGGCCAGTTCTCACCGGAACTGGCTGAGGTCGGCCGCCGCTTCTTCGACCGTCCCTGGGTCGATGCGCCGGTACGTCCCGGCAAGGCCTCCGGTGCCTTCGCCCATCCGACGGTCCCCAGCGCGCATCCCTATCTGCTGCTGAACTATCAGGGGCGGGTGCGCGACGTGATGACCCTGGCGCACGAACTGGGCCACGGCGTGCATCAGGTCCTGGCCGGCGGCCAGGGTCACCTCATGTCGATGACGCCGCTGACCCTGGCGGAGACCGCCAGCGTCTTCGGCGAGATGCTGACCTTCCAGGCCTTGCTGCGCGGTACGACGGACCCGGCGAAGCGCAAGATCATGCTGGCCGGCAAGGTGGAGGACATGCTGAACACTGTGGTCCGGCAGATCGCCTTCCACCGCTTCGAGACGGAGGTTCACGACGGCCGCAAGCGGGGCGAACTGCTGCCCGAGGACCTGGGCGAGATCTGGATGCGCACCCAGCGGGAGTCTCTAGGTCCGGCCTTCGAGTTCGACGAGGACTACCGGGTCTTCTGGGCCTACATCCCGCACTTCATCCACGTGCCCTTCTATGTCTACGCCTACGCCTTCGGCGACTGTCTCGTGAACTCGCTCTATGCCGTCTATCAGGACGCCGAGGCCGGCTTCGCGGAGAAGTATCTGGAGCTGCTGCGCGCCGGCGGCAGCCAGAGGCATCGCGAGCTGCTGGCACCCTTCGGCTTGGACGCCGGCGACCCGGCCTTCTGGCGAAGGGGCCTCGGTGTCGTGGAGGGCATGATCGACGAGCTGGAACGGCTCGACTGACGGCTGTCGCGCAACTTTCATGGAAGCGTCACTGGCACTTGACCGACCTCATGCCAGGTCGTGTGTGTTGATGCGAACATGACGGTTCAGGCAGGGTGCCCAGAGCGCCGGCCGGCGGAAAGCGCGAGGTTCATCGATGTCCGATCAGTCCCAGACGCGCGGCGACCGGTCGCGTAAGTCTGAGCCAAAGGTGCGCGGGGGCGCTCGCCGCACCGCGCGCGGGAACCGGCCGCCTAAGCCGAACGGCGGCGCTGCGGAGATGGCTGCGCCGACCGGGCCGACCTCCGCTGCAACTGAGGCGGCGCCCGTCGTAGCCGATCCGCCGCTTCCCGTTCCGCCGCTTCCCGTTCCGCCGCCGGCCAGCGATGTCTACCACGAGCCGCCAGCGCCCGACCCGGACGAGCAGGGCGATCTGGCGGCCGAGCATCTGGACCGCATGGTCAATGCGACCATCGCCCGCCTGACCAAGGGCGTCTCGCCAGCCTCGCTCAACCGCGCCTTTTCCGATTGGGCGATCAACTTCGCCTGTTCGCCGGGCAAGCAGGGGGAGCTGTGGCAGTACGCCTGGAACAAGGCGGTTCGTTTCGGTTTCTACGCCGCCCACGCTCTGGCGGGCCAACCGACGGCCGACCTGATCTCGCCGGCCAAAGGAGACAAGCGCTTCGACGACGAAGCCTGGACGTCGCCGCCCTATAACCTGATGGTCCAGGGCTTCCTGCTGACCCAGCGCTGGTGGGAAAAGGCGACGACCGACGTGCGCGGTGTTTCCTCGCACCACGAGGCCGTCACCTCCTTCATGACACGCCAGGCGCTTGATCTCTGGGCGCCCAGCAACTTCCTGGCAACCAACCCGGTGCTGCAGAAGACGACGCTGGAGCAGGGGGGCGCCAACCTGCTGCGTGGTCTGGAGAACTTCGCGGAGGACGTCGAATACCGCATGACCGGCAAGAAGCCGGCCCGGGCCCGGCAGTACCGGCCGGGTCGTGAGGTTGCCGCGACGCCCGGCCGCGTCGTCTACCGCAACCGTCTGATCGAGCTGATCCAGTACGCACCCCGGACGGAGAAGGTGCGGCCCGAACCGATCCTGATCGTCCCGGCCTGGATCATGAAGTACTACATCCTCGACCTTTCGCCCGAGAAGTCGCTGATTCGCTACCTAACGGAACAGGGTTTCACGGTTTTCGCCATCTCCTGGAAGAATCCCGACAGCGACGACCGCAGTTTGGACATGCGCGACTATTTGGATACGGGGCTGCTTGCCGCCCTGGATGCGATCGCGGCCATCTGTGGGCCGAAGACCAGCACCCACGCCCTGGGCTACTGCCTCGGCGGGACCCTGCTGTCGATCGGTGCCGCCGCCATGGCGCGCGACGACGACAAGCGCCTTAAGACGGTCACCCTTCTGGCGGCTCAGACCGACTTCACCGAACCGGGCGAGCTGAGTCTCTTCATCGACTCCAGCCAGCTTGCCTTCCTGAAGGACATGATGTGGCAGCAGGGCTATCTGGACACCAAGCAGATGTCCGGCGCCTTTCAAATGCTGCGGCCCAACGATCTGATCTACTCCCGTCTGCTACACGAGTATTTCTTCGGCGTGCGGGACGACAAGAACGACCTGATGGCCTGGAACGACGACGCCACCCGCATGCCGGCCGCCATGCATGCGGAGTATCTGGAGCAGCTGTTCCACGAAAACCGTCTGGCGCGCGGTCAGTACCGGGTCGGCGACCGGCCGGTAGCCCTGACCGATATCTCTGTGCCGATCTTCGCGGTCGGCACCCAGAAAGACCACGTCGCGCCCTGGAAGTCGGTCTACAAGATCCACCTGCTGGTCGACGTGGACGTGACCTTTCTGCTGACCTCGGGCGGGCACAACAGCGGGATCGTTACCCCCGTCGGGCATCCGCGCCGCATCTACCAGGTCGCGACCGCCCATGACGGCGAGCATTACAAGGACCCCGACCGCTGGCAGCGCGAGACGCCGGTGCACAAGGGCTCCTGGTGGCCCGAGTGGGTCGCTTGGCTGGCCGCGCGCTCCGCCCGCTGCGGCGCGCCGCCGGATCTGGGCAATCGGGAAGCTGGCTTTCCGCCCCTGGAGCCTGCGCCTGGGCTCTACGTGCACCAAAGCTGACGTTCAGGCGACATCGTCCGCGCCCCCATGGACTTTGGGGGCATCGGGCGCCATGTCATGCGGCGAACGGAGAATGCCGCAGGACATGAGCAAAACAGACTTCGACAGCGACGCCGACGACGTCTTCGACGACGACTCCCGCTTCTCCCGCCGGGTCAAGCGCTATGCGCAGGTCGGCGGACAGGTTGGCGGCCTGGCCGCCCAGCTTGCCGGCAAGCGCCTCTTCGGGCGTCAGCTCGACGCCAAGAAGCACTCGGGCGAACTGCGCGACGCGCTGGGTGGGCTCAAGGGTCCCCTGATGAAGGCCGCGCAGATCCTGGCGACGATCCCGGAGGCCTTGCCGGAAGACTACGCCCGCGAACTGCGGCAGCTGCAGCACAATGCCCCGCCGATGGGCTGGGCCTTCGTGCGCCGGCGCATGCGCACGGAACTGGGCGCCGGCTGGGAAAAGAAGTTCGCGCGCTTCGACAGAGAGGCGGCGGCGGCGGCATCGCTCGGTCAAGTGCATCGCGCCGAGTCCCACGATGGGCGAGAATTGGCAGTCAAGCTGCAGTACCCGGACATGGCATCCAACGTCGAGGCCGACGTCGAGCAGCTGCGCTGGGCCTTTCGGGTTTACCGTCAGTACGACTCCACCATCGACACCTCGGACATCTACAAGGAGCTGGTGGCCCGGCTGCATGAGGAGCTGGACTACGAGCGCGAGGGGCGGCACATCGCCCTCTACCGCCTGATGCTCGCCAAGGAGGCGCAGGTCCGGGCGCCCGAGCCGCTGATGGAGCTGACCAGCAAGCGCATCCTGACCATGACATGGCTCGACGGGCGCCGTCTGTTGGACTTCGCGGAGGCCAATCCCGATCAGGAGGTACGTAACCGAGCGGCGCTGAACATGTTCCGCGCCTGGTACGTGCCGCTCTACTACTACGGCGTCATCCACGGCGACCCGCATCTGGGCAATTACACGATCAACGACGACGCCTCGGTCAACCTGCTCGATTTCGGCTGCATCCGGGTCTTCCGCCCGGCCTTCATCAAGGGCGTGATCGACCTCTATCATGCCCTGCGCGACGACGACGACGACCTGGCGGTCGAGGCCTACACCGCCTGGGGCTTCGGCGAGACGGCCAAGCGCAAGGACGTGCTTCAGGTCCTGAACATTTGGGCGCGCTTCATCTACCGGCCGCTGCTGGAGGATCGGGTCCAGTCGATCCATGAGGGCTCAAGCGGGGCGGAGGGCGCGCGCACCATCAGCCGCGTGCATCGCGAGCTGCGCAAGCACGGGGGCGTGAAGCCGCCGCGCGAGTTTGTGCTGATGGACCGGGCCGCGGTCGGCCTGGGCAGCGTCTTCATCCACCTGCAGGCCGAGATCAACTGGCATCGGGTCTTCAACGAACTGATCGAGGGTTTCGACCCCAAGCAGCTGGAGAAGCGCCAGAAGTCCGCCTTGAAACAGGTCGGGCTGCCCGAAGAGATTCCCTAGAGAGCAATTCACGTCTCAGGTGGAAGCGTCTGGCTTCTACTTAAGCCGATCCTGCTCTAAGAAGTTCACGGAATTCTCTCGCCGCGCCATAGCCCTTCTGAGGTTTGATGCAGATCCTAAGGTTTATCTGAGGATAGCTGCGTTGAGAATTCCTGGCCTCGCCGTTAAGACGATTACCTTCTGCCTCGCCCTCGCCCTGCCGAGCGCGGTGGCCTTGGCTGAGCCCCTTGAGGACTATCGCTGGAAGAGCCGCCTTCTGGTGGTTTTTGCGCCAACCGTGGTCGACGACAGCTACGAGCAACAGATGCAGCAGCTTCTGCGTAACTCCGTCGACGTCAGCGACCGCGACCTTCTGCCGGTCGAGGTGATTGGGGTCGAACCGGTACGCGTCGACGCCCTGTCCGAGCCGGCCCTGGATCCGGTGGCGCTGCGCGAACGCTTCGATGCCCCGCAGGATGGTTTTAAGGCCGTTCTGGTAGGCAAGGACGGTGCGGCGAAGCTCTCCTCCGACACCCCGATCCCGGCCGACAAGCTGTTCGAGGCCATCGACGCCATGCCGATGCGCCAGCAGGAGTTGGGCGGTTAGCCGTCCAGCCCCTCAAGCCGTCCAGCCTGCCTAGTCGAACTTGAGGATTTGTTCGGGCACTTTGTGTTCGGCGCGTATTTTGTCGTATTCCAGAAAAAATCTCATGAAAACGGCGAAGTTATAAATAGCAATCGAAGCAATTGTGGTTTTTGCTTTTTTGTTCGGTAATTGCTTTTGAATTATTGAAAATAATTCTACCTGAGTTTGAAAATTAACTGATGCTTTTCAGCTGAGCGCAGTCGGTTATTGAGGTCTGTGCCTGTCCGAGGTTGAAGTTTCGATCCAAAGCCTTAAAATTATCCCAGTTGCGACAAGCGGTATGCGGTTTGCGACGCACTGAACCGCGTTTGTCGATCTTTCGAGCAGATAGCGCTTCGACTGTTGGTCCGGCCGACCGGCTATCTCTGCCGACGGATCGGTTGTCACGCGGGTGCGGCAGTGCCGCCTGCAAGCTATCGCGGCAGATTTTTCATCCTTCGAAGGAGACATCGGTACATGAGGAAAACCGCCATCAGCTTGGCGTTCGGTCTTGTCGCTTTCCCTGTCGCAGCGCAGGCCGACTGCGGCGAAGTTTCCATCACGGAAATGAACTGGGTCTCTGCGCAGGTCGTCACCACCGTTGCCTCCTTCATCATGGAGCAGGGCTATGGCTGCGAGGTCACGAGGGTCCCGTCGGACACGGTGCCGGCGGTGACGTCTCTCGCCGAGAACGGGGAGCCCGACATCGTCACGGAGCTGTGGCTCAATTCGACGGGCGAGGTCTACGAGCGGCTCGAGTCCGAAGGTAAGGTCGAGCGCGTTGCCGAGGTCCTGCAGCCCGGCGGTGTCGAGGGTTGGTGGATCCCGACCTATCTGGCCGAGGCGCATCCCGAACTCACGACCATCGAAGGGGTGATGTCCAATCCCGATCTGGTCGGGGGGCGTTTCCACAACTGCCCGAGCGGTTGGGGCTGCCGGATCGTCAATGACAACCTGACACGGGCACTGGACCTGGAGGGGAGTGGCGTCGAGGTCTTCAACCACGGCTCCGGCGAGACGCTGGCCACCTCCCTGGCCGCAGCCTATCAGAGTGAAGAGCCCTGGTTCGGTTACTATTGGGCCCCGACCGTCGTGCTCGGGAAGTTTGACATGACCCGCGTCGAGATCGGTGCCTACGACGCTGACGTTCATGCGACCAACCAGAACGCTGAAGCGGCGAATCCCGGCGTTTCCGATTTTCCGGCCGCGCCCGTGCTGACCAGCGTGACCGCCGCCTTCAAGGAGCGGGAGCCCGAGATTGCGCAGTTGATGAGCAATCTCAGCTTCGAGACGGACACGATGAACTCGGTTCTTGCCTGGAAGGACGAGAACGGCGCCTCGGCTGAAGAGGCCGCTGTCTATTTCCTGACGACCCATCAGGATGTCTGGGCCGATTGGTTGAGCGACGACGCCCGCCAGAATCTGTCGAACGTTCTGCAGTAGTCCGAGCCTAGCGAGGGGGCAGGGCGGCTTCGGCCGCCCTGCCTTTCTCTTTGGTCGGGCGGAGCCTTTCGACAACGCGGACGGCGCGGCAGGCCCGCGGTCGTTTCAGTCGGCGGACTCGGCAGTGAGCGTATTGGGAGAGCAGTGAGATATGGCGAGCTACGACGCCGTCTTCGACAGTTTGGGTTTGCGCCAGTGGTGCGACAGAGATGCCGGCGGCGGCCCCATGACCATGGACCAGCTGCTCGGCCGAAATGCCGGCGGAGACGGCGCGGCAGCGCAATCCCTATGGGACCTGCCTTTCCCCTCGCTGGATACGCTGCATCAAGCCTGCAACGCGATGCCGCAGACCCGCAACGTGACAAAGGGACTGGAGGAGATCTTTCTCGCCGCGAAGGATGGTCTCAAGGTCGTTCTGGACCCGATCACGCAACCGCTCAGCTGGTTGCTCGACGGGTCGCTCTTCGTGGTGCTGAACACCCCCTGGTTCGTCATCGTCCCCCTGCTTCTGGTCGTCTCCTACGCCGTCTCGCGGTCGCTCCGGCTTGTCGCTTTCGTCGCGCTGTGCATCTTCGCCCTCGCGTTTATCGACCACTACGACTACGCGATGCAGACGCTCTCGATCATCTTTGTCTGCGCGTTTCTCTGTGTGCTCTTCGGAGTGCCGATCGGAATCGCGATGTCGCGCAGCGAGACCATGAAGCGCGGCACAATTCCTGTCCTGGACATGCTGCAGACCCTGCCGCCATTCGTCTATCTGATCCCCCTGATCTTTCTTTTCAGCGTGACCGAGTCGAAGCTCTACGGCATCGCCATCATCCTCTACGCCATCGTCCCGGTCATCCGGCTGACCGATCTCGGGATCCGGCAGGTCGATCCCGATGTCGTCGAGGCGGCCAACGCCTTCGGCATGACCGAGCGCCAGAAGCTGTTCGGCGTTCAGATTCCGCTCGCCTTGCCGACAATCATGGCCGGCGTGAACCAGACCATTATGATGTCGCTGGCCATGGTGGTGATCGCGTCCCTGGTGTCGGCGCCGGGGCTCGGCGTCCTGGTTCTGCGCGGCATCCGCAATCTCGAGCTTGGCGTCGGACTGGTTGCCGGTCTCGGCATCGTTCTGCTGGCTGTCATTCTCGATCGCGTGACCAAGGCGTCGCTCCAGCGGATCAATCCCGAGAAGACCGACTGAGGAGACGCCTGCAATGAGCGAAAACGTGAAGGTCTCGATCCGCGGTCTTTACAAGATCTTCGGCATGGACCCGCAGGCGGCCTTGGCCGACGTGCGCGCCGGCATGAACAAGCATGACCTGCTTGAGCAGCGCGCGCACGTGCTGGGGCTGAAGGATATCAACATCGATATGAAGGCCGGGGAGATCACGGTCATCATGGGGTTGTCCGGGTCCGGCAAGTCGACGTTGATACGCCATCTCAACCGCCTGATCGAGCCGACGGCCGGCGAGATCTGGGTCGACGGGGACAATGTGCTGGAGTTCACGGACGACCAGCTGCGGCATCTGCGCCAGGAACGCATGTCGATGGTCTTCCAGAAGTTCGCCCTCTTGCCGCATCGCAGCGTTCTGGAGAACGCCGGCATGGCCCTGGCGACTCGTGGCTATCGGCGCGAGGACTACGAAAACGAGGCCAACCATTGGCTCGAGCGGGTCGGCCTCGACGGCTACGGCGATCACTATCCCCGGCAGCTGTCCGGCGGCATGCAGCAGCGTGTCGGTATCGCTCGGGCCCTGACCTCCAACTCGGAGGTCATGCTCATGGACGAGGCCTTTTCCGCGCTCGATCCGCTGATCCGCACCGATATGCAGGATCTGCTGATCGAGTTGCAGCGTGAGCTGAAGAAAACCATCGTGTTCATTACTCACGATCTCGATGAGGCGCTCAAGCTCGCCGACCATCTCGTGATCCTGAACGACGGCTGCGTCATCCAGCAGGGTGAGCCGCAACACATCCTGCTCAAGCCCGCCGACGGCTACATCGAAGACTTCGTCAGCGACATCAATCGGGCCCGCGTTCTGAGGGTGCGCTCCGTGATGCAGCGGGGCCAGGGGGGGCGCGACAGCTTCGACGGCGAGGTCGATCACGACGATACACTCGAGTCCGTCATCGCCAAGGCCGACGGCGATGTCGCCACGCGGTTTCGCGTCCTGCGCGATGGTCAGCCGGTGGGAACGCTGGAAATGAGCCATCTGGTCCGGGCCCTCGTTCCGACTCGGGCGTCGGATGATGGAGTGCGTTCGAGCGCGGCCTGATCCCGATCGAAAAGCGTACATACGGGTCGCCCACACGTACAGGCAAGCGGCCGAAGCGGTTGGCGGGACGAGGCGAGGCTTGCCTGAGACGGGCGGGCGCGGCATGGTACGCACCGCTCTGAGTCGGCCCGTCCGGGCCGGCCCGCCACTAGACGAGCCGGAGCCTTATGAAGATCGCCATCCTCAAGGAGCGGCGCGCGCAGGAGACGCGTGTGGCCGCTTCCCCCGAAAGCGTGAAGAAGCTGGTCGGCCTGGGTATCCAGGTTGCGGTCGAGAAGGGTGCCGGCACCGGCGCCGCCTTCGTCGACGCGGCCTACAAGGACGCTGGTGCCGAGATCGCGGGCGATGCCGCCGCTGCCCTGAAGGACGCGACCCTGGTGCTCAAGGTGCGCGGCCCGGAAGCCAAGGAGATCGGCGACCTGCCGAAGGGTTGCCTGCTGGCCGCGATCCTCGACCCCTATCGTTCGCCCGAGGAGATAAAGGCGCTGGCGGAGGCCGGGGTCACCGCCTTCGCGATGGATTTCATGCCACGCATCACGCGGGCGCAGTCGATGGACGTGCTCTCCAGCCAAGCCAACCTCGCCGGCTACAAGGCGGTGGTGGATGCCGCCGCCGAGTTCGGCCGGGCCTTTCCGCTGATGATGACGGCCGCCGGCAAGGTCGCGCCGGCTCAGGTGCTGGTGATGGGCGCGGGCGTCGCCGGTCTGCAAGCCATCGCCACGGCCAAACGCCTCGGCGCACTGGTGTCCGCGACCGACGTGCGGCCGGCCGCCAAGGAACAGGTCGAGTCCCTGGGCGGCAAGTTCGTCGCCGTCGAGGACGAGGAGTTCAAGCAGGCGGAGTCCGCTGGCGGCTACGCCAAGGAGATGAGCGACGACTACAAGAAGAAGCAGGCGGAGCTGATCGCCGAGACCATCAAGAAGATGGATGTGGTCATCACCACGGCGTTGATCCCCGGCCGTCCGGCGCCGCGCTTGGTGACCACGGAGATGGTCAAATCGATGAAACCCGGCTCGGTCGTCGTCGATCTCGCGATCGACAACGGCGGAAACGTCGAGGCCAGCGAGGCGGGCAAGGTCGCCGTCAAGCATGGCGTCAAGATCGTCGCCCACAACAACCTGCCGGGGCGTCTGGCGAGCGACACTTCGATGCTCTACGCCAACAACCTCTTCAACTTCGTCGCGCTGCTCTACGACAAGGAGAAGAAGGACCTGGCTGTCGACTGGGACGACGAGATCGTCAAGGGCACGCTGATCGCCAAGGACGGCAAGATCGTCCACCCGGCGTTGGAGAAGCTGGAGCCGGCGACTAAGCCTGCCGCCAAGAAGTCCGCTCCCAAAACTGCGTCAAAGAAGGCGCCGAAGAAAGCGGAGGCGTTCGACGCTTCGGCTGAAAAGAAGCCGGCCGCCGACTCGAAGCCGACAGCCGACCCGAAGTCGGACGCAGCCGGCGCGTCCGAGACGGGCAAGACGCAGGAGACGGCTGACAAGCCGGACATGAGGAAGACGGGCGAGGAGCAGAAGAATGGCGAGTGATCAGCTGGTCGAACAGGCAACAGACCTGGCCAACCGCGCGCTCGAACTGTCGCGCGACCTGGCGGCCCTGGCCGGCGAGGTCGGTCAAGTCGCCGCCGAGACGGCGGCCATGGGCGGCGCCGAGGGTGCTTCGCCTCTAGTGATCGGCCTGACCGTCTTCGTCCTGGCGATCTTCGTCGGCTACCACGTCGTTTGGTCGGTAACACCCGCGCTGCATTCGCCGCTGATGGGCGTCACCAACGCCATTTCCTCGGTCATCATCGTCGGCGCTCTGATCGCTGCCGGCACGGGGGAGTTCGGGTTCTCGGAGGCCATGGGCTTTATCGCCGTCACGCTCGCCAGCGTGAACATCTTCGGCGGCTTCATCGTCACCTACCGCATGCTCTCGATGTTCAAGAAGAAGCCGAAGGCCGCCAGCGGCGGCCGGGCCAACTAGAGCCGGCCGAGGAGAGAGACAGACATTATGAGCCACGATCTCGCCACGCTGCTCTACCTGGGCGCCAGTATCTGCTTCATCCTCGCGCTCAAGGGCTTGTCGCATCCGGAGACGAGCCGGCGCGGGAATAAGCTGGGCATGATCGGCATGGGCATCGCCGTTCTGGTGACGCTCTTCATGCTGCCCGAACTGAACTTCTTTCTGATCTTCAGCGGTATTCTGATCGGCGGCGCCATCGGCACGATCATCGCGCTGCGCATCCAGATGACGGCTCTGCCCCAGCTGGTCGCCGCCTTCCACTCGCTGGTCGGCCTCGCCGCCGTTCTGGTCGCAGCCGCCGCCTTCTACAATCCGGAAGCCTACGGTATTGGCCAGGCCGGAGAGATCAAGACGACCTCCCTGGTCGAGATGGCCATCGGCACGGCGATCGGCGCCATCACATTCACCGGGTCGCTTGTCGCCTTCGCGAAGCTTCAGGGGCTGGTCTCCGGCAAGCCGGTGGTCTTCCCGATGCAGCATTGGCTCAACCTGGGCCTGGGCCTGCTGACCATCGTCATGATCATCGCTTTGGTCAGCGGCCAGTCGGGCGTGACCTTCTGGATCATCGTTCTCATTACCCTGGCGCTCGGCGTACTGATCATCATCCCGATCGGCGGGGCCGACATGCCGGTGGTGATCTCCATGCTGAACAGCTACTCGGGCTGGGCGGCGGCGGGCATCGGCTTCACGCTGGAGAACAATCTGCTGATCATCACGGGGGCGCTGGTCGGCTCCTCCGGCGCGATCCTCAGCTACATCATGTGCAAGGGCATGAACCGCTCCTTCTTCTCCGTCATTCTGGGCGGATTCGGCGGGGAGTCGGCGGCGGCCAGCGGCGGCGGAGACGAGGGCGACAAGACCTGGCAGCAAGGCTCCGCCGAGGACGCCGCCTTCATGATGCGCAATGCCGAGAAGGTTATCATCGTGCCGGGCTACGGCATGGCGGTGGCCCAGGCGCAGCATGCCCTGCGCGAGATGGCCGAGCTGCTGAAGGCCGAGGGCGTCGAGGTCAAGTACGCGATCCATCCGGTGGCGGGCCGCATGCCAGGCCATATGAACGTACTGCTCGCCGAGGCCAGCGTGCCCTACGACGAGGTCTTCGAGATGGACGAGATCAATACGGAGTTCCGCGATACCGAGGTGGCCTTCGTGATCGGCGCCAACGACGTGACCAACCCCTCGGCCAAGACCGACAGTTCCAGCCCGATCTACGGGATGCCGGTGCTCAACGTCGAAGAGTCGCAGAACGTGCTCTTCGTAAAACGCTCCATGGGCTCGGGCTACGCCGGCGTCGACAACCCGGTCTTCTACATGGACAAGACCTACATGCTGCTCGCCGACGCCAAGAAGATGTGCGAGAGCATCGTTAAGGCGCTCGAGAAATAGGCTTTGCCGCTTTCGCGGTTGGACGGGGGGCTGGTTCGGCCCCCCGTTGCTTTGTGCGTTTCATCGTTTGAGAGGGCGGGAGTATGGCTGTTTCAAAGATCGGTATCATCGGGGCTGGCACGATGGGGAGCGGGATTGCGATTGCCTCCTCGGCGCGCGGGATCGCCGTGACGCTTTACGACGTGACGGAAAGCCAGCTCGCGAAGGCCCAGGGCGAGGCGGCGACCTTCTTCGGCCGTGCCGTCGACAAGGGGCGGATGAGCGCGGAGGAGGCCGAGGCGGCGCAGGGACGGATCGCCGTGACCGGCGCGTTGCCGGACTTGGCCGAGTCCGATCTGCTGATCGAGGCGGTGTTCGAGGACTTCGACCTTAAGGCCCGCACCTTCGAATCGCTCTCGCCGATTGCCCGCTCCGATGCTCTGATCGCGACCAACACCTCATGCCTGAAGGTCTCCGACCTGGCGCAGCACGTGGCCGCGCCGGAGCGCTTCCTCGGGCTGCACTACTTCAGCCCGGCCCAGATCAATCCGCTGGTCGAGGTGGTGCGTGGCACCGCCACCAGCGAAGCGACGGTCGCGGCAGCCTTGGAGTTCTGCCAGGGTACCGGCAAGAAACCCCTGCTCTGCAAGGACAATTTCGGTTTCGCCGTGAATCGCTTCTTCTGTCCCTACACCAACGAGGCCTCGCGCTGCGTGGATGACGGACTCGGCACGCCGGCCCAGATCGACCGCGTGGCGCAGGAGGCGCTGGGCGTGGCCGCTGGGCCCTTCTTCGTGCAGAACATCATCAAGCCGCGCATCAACCTGCACGCGGTACGCAACCTGAAGCCGCTCGGTGCCTTCTATGCGCCGGCGGACTATCTAACCCGGGCCGGCGAGGCGGAAGAGGCCTTCGATCTCGGCAGCGACCCGGGACCGGACGCGCAGCGCGACCGGCCGATCGCCGAGCGCTTGCTGGGAGCCACCTTTCTGCCGGTTCTGGAAGAGCTGGATGAGGAGGTGGCGGGACCGGCCGACATCGACATGGGGGCGGAGGTGGCCTTGCGCTTCGGCCGCCAGCCTTGCGAACTGATGGATTCGCTGGGGCGAGTCGAGGTGGAGCGATTGGTGCGGCCGCTGGCGGAGCGCTACGGCGCGGCCTTGCCGAAGTCGTTGGAGCGCGTCGGCAGTTTGCGAAGCTAGCTTGGCCGCGCCGCTTCCGCCGGTGGGTGGCGGCACACTGCACCTGCCTTGAAGACACGGAAAGCCGGGCGAGGGGCCCGGCTTTTTCGTGCTAACCGCGAAACGTCTTGCAGTCTCGGCTTTCGCCGGACGCCAGCGCTAGAAGCCTTCGCGCTCCATGCGCTTGCGCAGAAGCTTGCGGTGGCGGCGCACGGCTTCGGCGCGCTCGCGCTTACGCTTCTGAGAAGGCTTCTCGAAGTGCCGACGCAGCTTCATCTCGCGGAAAATACCCTCGCGCTGCATCTTCTTCTTCAGCGCGCGCAGGGCCTGATCGACGTTATTCTCACGAACGGTAACGTGCACCTTGTCTCGACCTCCTCGTCGATGTCTTGCGGTCCACTGAGTGACGGATCGCCTGGAGCCTGACGGTCTCGCCTCACGGAAAACGGCCTGCCTTGGGGCAGACCGGGCGCGACTCGAGCTACAGGCAAACACAATAACCCGCCGGCGAGGCCTAGCGGGAACAGGCGATATAGCACTGGGCATCGGAAAAGAAAAGGGCGGAAAGCGAGAGCATGCGGGCAGGGTGGCGCGAGATATCGAGCCTGCCGGAGCGGACCTGGATGTGATCGCAGGTCCTCGGCTGTCCCAGCTCCGCGATCCGGCTCCGGTCTCCGACTGCGCCTTCTTGACGCTCGCGGCGGCCAAGGAAACGCGATCACGTCGGACTTCGGACGGTGGACGATCCACCCGCGCGACGCCATAGTCTGGCGATGGCAATTCTAAAGATCGCCCGCATGGGCCATCCCGTCCTTCTGCAACCGGCCGAACCCGTCACCGACCCAACCGCGCCGGAGATCCGGCGGTTGGTGGCGGACATGATCGAGACCATGCAGGACGCGCCCGGCACCGGGTTGGCCGCGCCTCAGGTTCATGTCCCGCTCAGGCTGGTGATCTTCAAGGTCGCGCCCGAACGTGCGCGGACCGAGGGGGCGGAGGCCGTGGAACTGACCGTCCTGATCAATCCCGAGATCGAACCGCTGTCGGAGGAGACGGCCCTGGGGTGGGAGGCGTGTCTGTCGGTGCCCGAGTTGGCGGGGCTGGTGCCGCGCTGGACGCGGATCCGCTACAGCGGTCTCGATCTCGACGGCATGCGGATCGAACGCGAGGCCAGCGGCTTCCATGCCCGGGTGGTGCAGCACGAGTGCGATCATCTGGACGGCATTCTCTATCCTCAACGCATGAAGAACCTGAAGGATCTGCTTTTTTCGTCGGAACTGCGGCACTGGGCCGGCGAGGCGCCGCATGCTGCTGCGGAGTCCGCTCGGGCCGCGGGTTCACCGAACATCAAGGAGGCATCATGACCCAAGCCGAGGCTTTCGAGGCACGTCGGAGCGAGTTGCTGCAGACCGCCGTGCAGCACGTCGCCTTCGACGGCTGGAGCGGGCAGGCGCTGATCGCCGGCGCGCGCGATCTGGGCCTCTCAATGGCCGAGGCTCAGAACCTCTTTCCCGGAGGCGCGCGCGAGCTGCTGGAGGCTTTCAGCGCCGAGATGGACCGCCGGATGCTCGAAGAGATGGAGCGCCATCCGCTGGAGGACATGCGGGTGCGCGACAAGGTGGCCCTGGGCGTTCGAAGCCGTCTCGAACTGCTGGAACCCTATCGGGAAGAGACGCAGCGCGCGCTCTCTTTCCTCGCCTTGCCGCCCAACCTTCCCTTGGGGAGCCGGCTGGTCTGGCGGACCTGCGATCTGATCTGGTACGCCGCCGGCGATACCGCGACCGACTACAACTACTACACCAAGCGGTCGCTCTTGGCCGGTGTCTACTCCTCGACTCTGCTTTACTGGCTGTCCGACCGCTCTGAGGATTCGGCCGCGAGCTGGGACTTTCTCGACCGCCGGCTGACCAACGTGCTGAAGATCGGCGGCACGCTCGGCAAGTCGATCCAACGCCTGATGGACGCACCGAGCAGCCTATTCAACCGAAGTCGTGGCTTCGGCCCCCGCGTCTGAGCTTTACGTAGCGAATAGTCTGGACCCGGATCGACCCGCGATCAACGAAGACCCGCGATCAACGAAGACCGGCGATCTGCGACGAGGCCGCTTCAGCCCCGTGGCGACAGCTTGGTGACGTGGCCCATCTTGCGGCCCGGGCGCGCCTCGGCCTTGCCGTAGAGGTGCAGACGGGCGCCGGGCTCGGCCAGGATCTCGGCCCAGCGGCCCGCCTCTTCGCCGATCAGGTTCTTCATCACGGCATCGGAGTGGCGCTCGCAAGAGCCGAGCGGCAGACCGCAGACGGCGCGGATCTGCTGCTCGAACTGGCTGGTCGCGCAGGCATCGATGGTCCAGTGGCCCGAGTTGTGCGGGCGCGGGGCCAGTTCGTTGACCAGGATCTTCCCCTCGGTGGTCAGGAACATCTCGATGGCGATCACACCGACCAGGTCGAGCGCCTCCGCGATACGGCGGGCGTAGCCCTCGGCCCGGTCGGCCGCGTCCTGCGGGATGCGGGCCGGAACGATGGTTTGATCCAGGATGTGGTTGCGATGCTGGTTCTCGACCGGCACGTAGGTCTCGATCTGACCGTCCAGGCTGCGTGCGACGACCACGGAGATCTCGAGCCGGAAATCGACGAAGGCTTCCAGAATTCCGACGGTCTCGCCGGCCTGACCTGCCGTATGGGCGCTGATCTCCACCCAGGCTGTCTCCGCGTCCGCCTCCCGGCGCAGCAGCGCCTGGCCCTTGCCGTCGTAGCCGAACTCGGTCGTCTTGAGCACCGCCGGCCGACCCAGTTCGCGAAGTGCGCGGCGCGCGCCCTCGGCATCGCGCACCTCGGCGTAGCGGGTCGTCGCGACCTCGATGGAGGCGAGGAAGTCCTTTTCCCGCAGGCGGTTCTGGCAGAGGTTCAAGACCTGGGGGCCGGGACGGACGGGCACGCGGCCGTCTAGAAAGGCGGCGGTCGCTGCAGGAACGTTCTCGAACTCGTAGGTCACGACGTCGACGGCCTCTGCAAAGGCCGCGAGGGCGGTTTCATCGTTGTAGTCGGCGAGGGTTGAAAGGTTTGTCACCTGGTGCGCCGGGCCGTCTGCGGTCGGTCCGAAGACGTGGCAGCGGTAGCCCAGCCTTGCTGCCGCCAGGGCGGCCATACGGCCGAGCTGGCCGTCGCCGAGCATGCCCACGACGGCGCCGGGTGCCAAGGGGGCGGGGGACGACGGCGGTCTGGAGGGCACGGAGCGGTTATCCGACATGGGGGCAATGGCCTCTCGCAGAGGCCAAGCAGGCCGGACGGCGAGGTATGGCCTCAGACATCGTCATGCGGCACCTCTGCCACGCTTTCGGTCTGGCGGCTTCGGAAGTTGTCCAGCGCCGCCGCCGCCTGGGCATCCTCCAACGCGATTACGGCAGCCGCCAGCAGGCCTGCATTCTTGGCGCCCGCCTTGCCGATTGCCAGGGTTCCCACCGGGATGCCCCCCGGCATCTGCACGATGGATAGCAGCGAATCCAGACCGCTCAGGGCCTGACTTTCCACCGGGACGCCGAAGACGGGCAGGGCTGTGTTGGCGGCGACCATACCCGGCAGGTGCGCCGCGCCTCCGGCTCCCGCGACGATCACCTTCAGACCGCGTTCCCGAGCCCCTTGTGCGTAGTCGCGCAGCCGTTCGGGGGTGCGGTGCGCGGAGACGATCCGGGTTTCGTAGCCGAGACCCAATTCATCCAGCACCTCTGCGGCGTGACGAAGGGTGGGCCAGTCCGACTGGCTGCCCATGATGATTCCGATTTTCGGCGCTGCGTCCGCCATTCCCGATCCCCAAGGTTTTGAAGTGCTTTCCGGGGCTCATCGATCGACTGCACCCCTGGTCGACTGCCCCCCAATCCACTGTTTCGCCGTCGACCGCTCGCGAAAGTCGGCGATTATTCAGATCGCGATGGTCGGGAGCAAGCGCGATCGCCTGCCGGCGCGATCTTGGCGAAGCCGGACGAGGAGCCGCTAAGGCGCGACTCCGGCGTGCCCAGTTGAATATCTGTATACGATTGTGCTGGATGCTGGGCGTTATGAAGAAAGCTTTTACCAATGGTCCCTTAGGATTCGAATTGGTTCGGCTTGGCCCTTCTGCAACCGGTCCTAGGGCATTGGAGGGTCGGGGGCCACCTAAGGACCGCATACGCCGGCGCCGGATACTGGCGCCCTAGGCTGGGGGAAACGACGGATCCCATGAAGATTGGGAGTTCCACAGGGCCACGCGGTTCGGTCAGAACCGGAGCGGCCGGCAACGTTTCGGGCGTGCGCTCGACCGGAGCCGCGGCGCCAGCAGGCGCGGCTGGCGGTGCCGGTGGTGTGGGCGCGGTTGCGGACGCGGCCTCGCTCCTCGGTCTGTCGGAAGCGGAGCTCACGCCGAAGGTCCGTGCGGCGCTGGACCAGTTAATCGGTGAAGTTGTGCGCCTGCGCGAAGATCTCGACCGGGCGCGTCGCCGAATCGGGCACCTGGAAGAATTGGCGGATCAGGACAGCCTATTGCCGCTGGCCAACCGCCGCGCGTTCCTCCGCGAGTTGACGCGCCTGATGGCCTTCGCGGAACGCTACGACTCCCCGGGGGCCGTGATCTACTTCGACGTCAACGGGATGAAGCAGATCAACGACAGCTACGGGCATCCCGCCGGCGATGCCGCCCTTAGGCATGTGGCCGAAGCGCTGCTGCAGATCACCCGTGGCTCCGACGTGGTGGGGCGGCTCGGCGGCGACGAGTTCGGCGTCATCCTGGTCGAGGTCGACGAGCAGACCGCGCTGCAGAAGGCGCAGGATCTGACCAACGCCATCGTTTCCGAACCGGCTGTGTGGCAAGGTCATGAGCTGACCGTCGGCGTGTCCTACGGTGTCTACGCCTTTTCCGGTAAGGAGGAGGTAGATGAGGCCCTGTCGGCCGCCGACCAGCGCATGTACGCGCACAAACGCGGCAATGCGGTCGCCGTCAACGAATAGCCTTCAAGGACTGACGGAGCGAATACGGTGGCTGCCTGAGGCGGCGGTCGTTCCGATCTTAGCGCGTCGGCTAGGCGATGATGTCGGGCAGCAAAAGGCCTTCGATTCGAAGAATCTCGTCCTTCAGGACGAGTTTGCGCTTCTTCAGGCGCTGGACCTTCAGCTGATCGAAGGGGGCGACCTCCGCGACGCGGGCAATAACGTCATCCAGGTCGCGGTGCTCGCACTTCATCTCCTCCAGCTCGACCCTGAGCCGTTCCTTTTCCGCTTCGTTGAGACGCATAGTGCGGCAATCCGTCGACAGTACAAATCCTTTGACCGGCGAGCATAGCATGTCGCGGCGTCGCTGCGCAGACTTGTCGCGCGGGAACGCATGACGGAAAGTCGGAGCGCCGGCCAGGTGTCGGAAGGGCTGAAGGTCCGGCGATAGCATGCCGACCAACGGCCCGAACAAAAGACGTGGGGCAAGAGCGAGGGAGGGTGGCGGCAGGGGCATGGCGGATATCGGGCGCATCGGGATACTGACCAGCGGCGGCGACTGCGCGGGCCTGAACGCGGTGATCCGCGCGGTGGTTCAGCGCGCGACCTACGGTTACGGCTGGCAGGTGGTGGGCATCCATAAGGGCACGGCCGGTCTGCTGACCCGTCCCTTCGAGGCGGAGGTTCTGAACCTCTCTCAGTTCACGGGCAGCTTACTGCGTATGGCGGGGACCGTGTTGGGCACCACCAACAAGGGCGACCCTTTCGACTACCCCATGCCGGACGGACGCAGGATCGACAGGTCGGAAGAGATCATCGCGGGCATCCGCGAACTGGGCCTGGACGCGGTGATCGGCATCGGCGGCGACGGTTCGCTGGCGATCCTCCGACGGCTGGCGGAGCAGGGCGGCATCCCGTTGGTGGCGATTCCCAAGACCATCGATAACGACCTGGGCGATACCGAGGTGGCCATCGGTCATGACACCGCCGTGGAGGTGGCGACCGAGGCGCTGGATCACCTGCAGCCGACCGCCGCCAGCCACGATCGGGTCATGGTGTTGGAGGTCATGGGCCGCGACGCCGGGCATATCGCCCTTTCGGCCGGTATTGCCGGTGGCGCCGACGTCATTCTGATCCCGGAGATCCCTTACAGCATCGACAGCATCGCCGGAAAGATCGGCCGGCTGCGGCAGTCCGGCCGCAACTTCGCGCTGGTCATCGTGGCGGAGGCTCTGCGGACCGAGACGGGGGAGCCGGTAGCGGAAACGAAGCAGAGCGGCGACGTCCACTACGGCGGGATCGGCCATTACATCGGGCGCCGCATCGCCGAGGCGACGGGCGCTGAAACTCGGGTCACCGTGCTGGGGCATATCCAGCGGGGCGGGACGCCGACGCCGCGCGACCGCCTGATGGCCTCTAGCTTCGGCGTTCACGCCGTCGATCTGATTGCCGAGGGCCGCTTCGACCGCATGGTGGCCTGGGCCGGGCGCGGCGTCATCGACGTCCCCATCGTCGATGCCATCAAGGCCTATCACGCCGTGGAGACGGACGGAGCCTTGGTGCGGACAGCCCGCGGTCTCGGTATCTCCTTCGGCGACGATTTCAGCGATGACTAGCGCTGCTGACGTCCCGGACCGGGGGAGGCCGGAGAGTGACCTGTCGGAAGCGAGCTCGTCGGGGGGCTCGCCCTTCTGGCGGTTCTCCCTAGCCGCCTATGCCCGGCCGGAGGTGCAGGAGGCCTGCATCACGCTGCAGGACATGCACGGATTGGACGTGAACCTGCTGCTCTACGCCTGCTTCGCGGGCGCAAGGGGACATGCTCTGACGCGGCAGGAACTGGAGATCCTGAACGGCGCGGTCGAGGCCTGGCACCTCGAGGTCGTGCGCCCGCTGCGCGGTGCGCGGCGCTGGATGAAACGCCAGGATCTGGATGGCGCGGGGCAGGCCTTGCGCGAGGGGATCAAGGCGGCCGAACTGGAAGCGGAGCGGATCGAACAGGAGGCACTCTGGACGGCCCTGTCCCTTCCGGAAGGGCGACCCAGTGGAGAGGCCATTGCTCAAAACCTCAGCCTGCTGCTGCTGGACCGTGCGGATCTGGCCGGCGGCGCCGACGTCATGGCCTTGGAAACTCTGACCGAGGCCAGTTTACGCGCCAGCGTCGAGGGCTGATCGCAGCTTGCTTCGGCGCGACAGCCGGTTCAGCTCTGGGTTTGCCGCTTGCGCGCCCGTACCACCTTGCCGTCATCGTCCGGTTCGCCCCAGCGTGTGACCAGGGGCGACTCCAGGTCGAAGAGATCGAGCACGCGGCCGACCGATTGGTCGACCAGGTCCTGGATCGTCTGCGGGTTGGCGTAGAAGGCCGGAACCGGCGGCGCCACGACCGCGCCCATCTCCGACAAAGCCAGCAGGTTGCGCAGATGGCCGCTATGCAGCGGCGTTTCGCGCAGCATCAGCACCAGACGCCGCCGCTCCTTAAGCGTGACGTCGGCCGCCCGGGTCAGCAGGTTCGAGGTGGCGCCGGTGGCGATCTCCGACATCGAGCGGATCGAGCAGGGGGCGATGACCATGCCCAGCGTCTTGAAGGAGCCGCTGGAAATGGCGGCGCCGATGTCCTCGATGGGGTAGACGACGTCGGCCAGCGCCTTCACCTGCCGCACTTTGATGTCGGTCTCGTAGGCCAGCGTGATCTCGGCGGACTTGGTCATGACCAGATGGCTTTCGACCGGCAGTGCCAGCAGCGCCTCCAACAGGCGCAGGCCGTAGACGACGCCGCTGGCGCCGCTGATCCCGACGATCAGTCGGGCAGCTCTGCCGACCGACTCTTCATGCATTCCCGACACTTGAAACTCCCGACTGCTGTGCTCTCATTATAGGTTCAGACTGCAATTCCCGTGTTCCGTGGAACCGATGCGGCTTCCATCGAACAGGATCGCCCTCTAGACTCGTCTTGAATTGCAGTGACCGCGAACAGTGCCTTAGGCTTTGTGAAATGGGTTGGCTGGTAGAATCACCAAGTTATCACCAGACTTCGCCCGCCGGAGCGCTTCACAAATCCGGTGGAGAGGGGTAACATATTTTCCATAACCCACATAAGGAGACGAAGCATGTCGGTGCACGACCGGATCGAGTCCCTGCGCAGTCAGCATGCTGTTGTGGACAACGCCATCCGTGAAGAAAGCCATCGACCTCACCCCGACGAACTTCGACTCCACGAACTTAAGCGCGAGAAGCTGAGACTTAAGGACGAGATCGCCACAATGCAGACGGTGGTTCCGCCCATCGAGGCCGAACTCCGCGCCTGAACCCCAGCCCCAACCCTATGCCCCACTGCGGCCCGCCTGTCGGTGTCGTTTCTAGGTCGGTTTCGGGTTTTTCAAAGAGATCCGTCTGAGCGGCGCTTTGCCGGCTCGTTGCGGCGGCTGTTCGATTGGCACGGTCTCGTTCCATCGTTTAGGCCTTTGCCATGACCAAGTCATGGTTCTCGCCCAAGGTGGAAAAACGCGACAGCGCGATCGAAGGGCGCGGTCTTTTCGCCTGCAGCGCTATCGCTGCGAGTGAGGCCGTCGCCGTCAAGGGCGGCCACGTCTTCGACCGGGCTGAGCGCGACCGGCTCGCTGAAACCCTGGGGCCGGCTGAGATCCAGATCTCCGAGCACCTCTTTCTCGGGCCGAGGACCCAGGAAGAGCGTGCCGACAGCATGCTGTACCTCAATCATTCTTGTACGCCCAACCTTGCCATTGAGGGGCAGATCGTCTTCGTCGCCTTGCGGGATATCGTCGCCGGGGAAGAACTGACCTTCGACTACGCCACCGGCGACGACGACGACTGGGCCATGCAGTGCTGCTGCGGTGCAGCCGATTGCCGGGGTGTCGTAACGGGCCAGGACTGGCGCAAGCCCGAGCTGCAGCGGAAATACGCCGGACGTTTCGCGGCCTACTTGCAACGCAAGATCAACGGCGACGTCGGGGAGTCGGGCTGAGACCGCTTGCCGCTCGACTGACCGGCTGGCCTTTTCTGTCGCTTCGTGAAATCGGGGCCGGAAAAGCTTCAGCCGCCTGACTCTGTAAGGGAGCCAGGCGGCTGAAGTCGAAATTTCCGGAGGCGGAGCCGGATGGCTCCGCCTCGAAAGATGAAACCCGCCGTCGCCGTTAGGCCGCGCTTCGCTTTAGCCAGCGCATACCGAAGAGGCCGCCCAAAGCCGTAAGCAGGAACCAGGCCGCGGCCGGCAAGGGCACCGGGTGCACTTCGAGGCTCGCCACCAGATTGGCCTTGTTCGAGCGATGCTCCTTGGTCAGCCAGTTCTCGAACTGCTCGCCGTTCACCTGGAAGCCGGCGATCGTGAAGAGGTACTTCATGCCGTCAACGACGACGGACTCGGAGGCGCCCTCGTTCAAGGTGGCCGTGACGATGTCGTCGCAGGTGCTGCGGCTGCCGGTTGGGCAACGACCCCAGACGTTGGGCGTCTCGGTGTGCTCGAAGTCGAACAGCGAGGTGACCTTGAAGGGCGTGTCGCTGCCCTTGATCAGCCCTTCGAAGGTAACCGACAGGGAAATGCTCGACAGGGGCGTGCCGTAGATCGGGTAGTTCAGATGCTTGAAGCTGCCGATCCTGAAGCTGTCGCCCGCCTCCAGGTCGGACGGCGTGGTCCTGGCCCGGAAATCGTAACCGCTGCGGCTGCCCCACCAGCTGGCTGGGATGCCCCAGCGCGCGGAGACCGTGCGGCCCTCGTTGTCGATGTAGACGTTGCTCGGATCGGGGTTCAACCAACTTGCGGTAATGTTGGTTACCGTCGCGCCCATGACCGCGGCCTTCGCGGGATAGGCCGTTGCGACCACCGCAACAGCAAACATCACCCCGCCAAGGGCCAGTTTCGTCACTCTTTTCATCATTTCCCCTCTGCGGCCGCCGTGCGCTGCCGCCCCCAAAGAACTTAACATTCAATTAATATTTGAGGCTTTTATAGGATAAAGTCAAGCCAACAATCATCACACAAGGTGCCTGGAGGGAAATTAGGAACCAATCTAACCATATGCAATGGTTAGAAAAAATGGTTAACATCCTCGTATAAAATATGGAGATCAATCCGTTAAGGCGCGGCGGCCCCTTGCTTGACCGCTGTCAGGTGGTACGGCGACTGCCGGCCAAAAAAACGGCGGCAGCCAGCATCATGCTGCCGGCGATTCGGTTCATGAGTCGCAGGCGTGTCGCCGTCAGATGCAGTCTCCTGACCCGCGAACCGGCGGTTGCATAGAGGCAGGCGGCACAGAACTCGACGGGGATGTAGAGCGCGCCGAGCCAGAGAAGTTGGATCCAGGTCTGGGACCCCGGTACGACGAACTGCGGCAGGAAGGCGGTAAACAGCAGGATGGCCTTGGGGTTGGTGATCGCGACCAGGAACTCCTTGCGGGCCAGAGCCAGAGTGCCCCCTGGCGGCACGTCGACCGTCCCGCCATTCAGCTCGAGTTCGCGCGAAGTCCAGAGCCGGATGCCCAGGTAAGTCAGATAGGCGACGCCCAGCCACTTTATGATCGTGAAGGCCAGTTCAGAGGCTGCGAGGATCGCCCCCAGACCCGCCGCCACGAGGGCGATCATCAGGGAAAAGGCCGCAAGACGTCCGAGCAGACTGACGAGAGTCGCCTTCAGACCCGCCCGCGCGCCGTTGATCAGCGATAGCAGGTTGTTCGCCCCCGGCGAAGCCGCGACCAGGGCCGCGGCAGGCAGAAATATCAGAAGCTGTTCGAGGGTCATTGCTCCAACTCGTTTTGGCGCCTTTCGGACCGGTGGGATCTCCTCAGATGCCCGAGCTAGCTCTGCCGGCTCTGTTCCCTAAGGGCGAACTTCTGGATCTTGCCGGTGGAGGTCTTGGGCAGCTCGGTGAAGATCACATGGCGCGGACATTTGAAGTGCGCGAGGTTGTCCCGGCAGAAGGCGATCAGTTCCTCCGCGCTCGCCTCGACGCCGGGTTTCAGCTCTACGAAGGCGCAGGGCGTTTCCCCCCACTTGTCGTCGGGCTTGGCGACCACGGCGACGGCCGCGACGGCGGGATGGCGGTAGAGCGCGCTCTCGACCTCGATGGAGGAGATGTTCTCGCCGCCGGAGATGATGATGTCCTTGGAGCGGTCCTTGAGCTGGATGTAGCCGTCCGGGTGGGTCACGCCCAGATCGCCGGTATGGAACCAGCCGTCCGCCAGGGCGCTGTCGGTGGCGCTCGGGTTCTTCAGGTAGCCCTTCATGACGATGTTGCCGCGCATGAAGACCTCGCCCAGCGTCTCGCCGTCCCAGGGCAGCGGCTGCAGCGTCTGTGGATCGGCGACCATCAGCCCGTCCAAAACCGGGTAGGACACGCCTTGGCGCGACTTGAGATCCGCCTGCTCCTCGATGGGACGGTCGCTCCACTCCTCGTGCCAGGCGCAGACGACGGCGGGGCCGTAGACCTCGGTCAGTCCGTAGACGTGGGTCACCTCGAAGCCTTCCTCCTGCATGGCGGCCAGCACGCTGGCCGGCGGCGGTGCGGCCGCCGTCATCATCTGGACCTGCTGCGGGAAGGGCCGTTTCTGCTCGGGCGTGGCGCCGAGGATCATCTGCATCACGATGGGGGCGCCGCAGAGATGCGTCACGCCCTCCTCCGCCAGGGCCCTGTAGATCGTGGCGGCCTCGACCCGGCGCAAGCAGACGTGGGTTCCGGCCAGCGCCGTCACGGTCCAGGGAAAGCACCAGCCGCTGCAATGGAACATCGGCAACGTCCAGAGGTAGACCGCATGGGCCGGCATGCTCCAGGTCAGGATGTTGCCCAGGGCGTTCAGGTAGGCACCGCGATGATGATAGACGACGCCCTTGGGATTGCCGGTGGTGCCGCTGGTGTAGTTGAGGGCGATGGCGTCCCACTCGTCGGCCGGCCGATGGCCGTGAAAGTCGGGATCGCCCTCGGCCAGGAAGTCTTCGTACTCGACCTCGCCCAGGCGTTCGCCGCCCGGACCCTGCGGGTCGTCCACGTCGATCACCAGGATCTCGCGGTCTAGGCGTTTCAGGACAGCCGCGATGGTGCCGTGGAACTCGCTGTCCGTGATCAGGACCTTGGCTTCCCCGTGCTCCAAGATGAAGGCGATGGTGTCCGCATCCAGCCGCACGTTGAGGGCGTTCAGCACGGCCCCGGTCATGGGAACGCCCAGATGCGCCTCCCACATCGGGGGCGTGTTGGGGCACATGACGGAGACCGTGTCGCCCAAGCCGATCCCCCGCTTGGACAGCGCCGAGGCCAGCCGCCGGCAGCGTTCGGCGGCCTGGCGCCAGGTGAAGCGCTGGCTTCCATGGACCACCGCCGGCCGTTCGGGGAAGACCGCCGCTGCCCGCTCCAGAAATCCCAGGGGCGTCAGCGGCACGTAGTTGGCTGCGTTGGGTTCAAGGTGCAGTTCGAAGGGATCCGGTCCCGTCATGGCAAGGCGTCCTTCCCGGTTCTTCCCTCTGTCCTACACCAGGCGGCGGCCGCTCGCCAACGTGGCGGGCCCCGGGCACGATTGGGTTTGCGGCTGCCGCCGCAACGCGACCAGCACCTGCCGAGAAGGGGAGGAAGATGCACAGGGGGCTCCACGGACTTAGGCTGGGCGTCTTTCCGCTCGGCACGCTTCTGTCGGCTTGCCTCCTCGTCTTCTGCCTGACGACGCCCGCCGGGGCGCTGGAGATCGACTGCAGCGGGCCGGAGCCGGTCTGGTCTGCAACCGAGCCGCCGGTAAACCTAACGCACATCTTCTGCGGGGAGATCAATCGCCGAGGTCGGCCGGTTGGCTTTCATGCGCGTCCGCACGGGGCCGATCCGCCGAACGCCCGGCTGGTCGAAGTGATCGACGGGCCCAACGCCCTGGGCGTCTACACGGCCGAGGTGGCCGTCCGCCGCCTGGCAACCGGCTGGCAGACGGCCGACGAGAAGTTCTCCAGCTTCTTTCCCGACCGCATGACGCCGCAACAGGTGCTCGACGCCGTCCTGGCGGCTTTTCACGATGCGCAGGGCGGTGATGCGCGAAACGGGCAGGGCAAATGGCGCGGCGATCCGGGGCTGGGCTTCCTGATCGAGGGCTGGCTGTTGCCGGACGGGCGCCGCATCAACACGGCTTGGCCGATCTACGTTGAAGCTGCGCCATGACGGCGGATGACGACACGCTGTCGGCCGCTGCCGAGCCTTTGCCGGTGACGGTTCTTGCTGCAGACTCGCTAGGGCGCTTGCCAAGGCTTCGAGTGCAGCCCGGCTACGAAGCGCTCGCCGGCTTCCTCGAAAGCGACCTGCAAGGCGGCCTGTCCGGGATCGCCCGGCTGCTCGCCGACTTGGGACGGGTGGAGCGCGGCGAGCTTGAGGGCCTGGAACGCACCGGCAATGCTTACCGTCTGACCTTGCGGAACGGTGAGGCACGGCTGCACCTTCTGGAGGGACCTGAGACGTCCGGCTGTCGGATCGACGCGCTGCTGTTCCGCCGCTGCGTCGAGGCCTGGCAGACCGCGCTGCGCTCCTAACAAGTTCAGAGCGCGCCGTTGCCAGTCCCCGGACGTTGCGGCTACCGTTCTGCTCAACCAAGAAGAGTCAAAGACAGAGGCGAGGGAAGGTCAGTCATGGGCAGCTTCGACGAACTGCATCGCCGGTCGCTTGAGGATCCTGAGGGATTTTGGGGGGAGGCGGCCGAGGCGCTGCACTGGTATGAGCGCTGGGACCGGGTGTTGGATGCCCAGGACCCGCCCTACTATCGCTGGTTTCCCGGCGGCAAGCTGAACACCTGCTACAACGCGCTCGACCGCCATGTGAAGGCGGGGCGCGGCGACGACACGGCGCTGATCTACGACTCTCCGGTCACCGACACGGTCCGGCACTACAGTTATGGCCAGTTGCGCGACCTGACGGCGAAGCTGGCCGGTGCGATGGCGGCGCGCGGCGTCGGCAAGGGCGACCGGGTCATCATCTACATGCCGATGGTGCCCGAGGCCGTCATGGCGATGCTGGCCTGTGCCCGTCTGGGCGCGATCCACTCCGTCGTCTTCGGCGGTTTTGCGGCCAACGAGCTGGCAACCCGGATCGACGACTGCGCGCCGAAGCTCGTGCTCTCCGCCTCCTGTGGGATCGAGGGTGCGCGGATCGTGCCCTACAAGCCGCTGCTGGACGCCGCCATCATGATGGCGGTGCACAAGCCGGAGCGCTGCATCGTGCTGCAGCGCCCCCAGGAACGTTGCGAGCTGATGGCCGGGCGGGACGAGGACTGGGAGGAGGTTATGGCCACCGCCGAGCCGCACGACTGCGTGCCGGTCCTGGCGACGGACACGCTCTATGTCCTCTATACCTCCGGTACCACCGGGCAGCCGAAAGGTATCGTGCGCGACACCGGTGGCCATGCGGTCGCTCTGACCTGGTCGATGCGCCACGTCTACGACGTCAAGCCGGGAGAGGTTTATTGGGCGGCCAGCGACATCGGCTGGGTGGTCGGCCATTCCTACATCGTCTATGCACCGCTGCTCTACGGCGCCACTACCCTAGTCTACGAGGGCAAGCCAGTCGGTACGCCGGACGCCGGCGCCTTCTGGCGGGTGATCCAGCAGCACAAGGTGACCACGCTCTTCACTGCGCCGACCGCCTTCCGCGCGATCCGTCAGCAGGATCCGAAGGGCGAGCTGCTGGCCGACTACGACCTCGGCGGCTTCCGTGCGCTCTTCCTCGCCGGCGAGCGCTGCGATCCCGACACGCTGCAGTGGGCGCAGGAGAAGCTGGGCCGGCCGGTGATCGATCACTGGTGGCAGACCGAGACCGGCTGGTCGATCGCCGCCAACTGCCTGGGCATCGAGACCCTGCCGATCAAGCCCGGCAGTCCGACCCGGCCGGTACCGGGCTGGGACCTTAAGGTTCTCGACACGGACGGCCGGGAGGTCGCGCCGGGCACCATCGGCGCGATCTGCGGCAAGCTGCCGATGCCGCCGGGCACCTTCCCGACCATCTGGGGCGCCAAGGAGCGCTACCGCAAGACCTATCTGCGGGAATACCCTGGCTACTATCAGACCGGCGACGCCGGCTTCATCGACGAGGAGGGCTACGTCTTCGTCATGGCGCGCACCGACGACATCATCAACGTCGCCGGCCACCGTCTCTCGACCGGCGCGATGGAGGAGGTGCTGGCCAGTCACCCGGATGTCGCGGAGTGTGCGGTGATCGGCGTGGCCGATTCCCTAAAGGGCCAGATGCCGGTCGGGTTCCTGGTGCTCAACAAGGGGGTCGAGCGCGGCGAGGCGGAGATCGTCAAGGAGGTCGTGGCCATGGTGCGCGACCGCATCGGCCCCGTCGCCGCCTTCAAGCAGGCCACCGTGGTGCCGCGCCTGCCCAAGACCCGTTCCGGCAAGATCCTGCGCGCCACCATGCGCCAGATCGCCGATGGCGAGACCTACAAGACCCCGGCGACCATCGACGACCCGGCGATCCTCGACGAGATCGACGAGAGTCTGCAGGGCATCGGCCTGGCGCGAAAGTCCGCTTAGCAGGGGGCTGCGACGGTGCCGAGGGTACCGGCACCCTTCGACAGGCCCAGGATGAAGACGAAGGTCTCAAGATTCTAAGACCAGTGCTCGCTGAGGAGACCTCATCAAGCGCTGTAGAGCGTTCAAACGCCACGCAGGCTTGTCCTCGCTGACGCTGCGGGCGCGCCGAAGCGTGCGTTTGGGGCGCGCTTGCTTCAGCTCGATGAGTTCTTCTCATCGAGCCTCAGTACAACTTCATCCTGAGCTTGTCGAAGGATGGCCGTACTCAAGAACGAGGGGGTCTTCGCCAACCTGAGGATAAGGAGAGAGTGCTGCTGCCGCCCCGGTTAGCGTGCGCGTGGCGCCGGCGGCGGGCTGTCGATGAAGCGGCGGGCCGCCTCGGCTTGGCGCGGGTTGCTTTCGGCCAGGCGGGTATAGGCCGCTTCCGCCAGCGCCGGGTCGTTGCCCCAGACGCCGGATTGGATCGCGAAGCGCTGCGCCTGGGGATCATCGGGCAATTGCTCGAACAGCCAGCGGGCATGGGGCAGCATAGTCTCGATGCGTCCGCCGAGCTGCAGAGAGACTAGCAGCGCGATGCGGGCGTTGATCGAGTTCGGCACTTGGGAAACCGCCGCGCTGTGCAGCTCGATGGCACGGGCGAAGTCGCCGGTCATCCCCAGCAGCCGGCCGGCCTCCAGATACTGCCCGGCATTCTCCGAGGCACGGCAGCTTTCGGCCAGAGCCAGGGCCACCTGATCGGGCAGGGGTCCGCGCCCGGCCGTCGCCGCGCTGCCCAGGGCATCGGCGCAGCCGCTGAAGGCCGTGCCCAACGCGGTCTGGACGGAGCCCGCGTCGGGGGCGTTGCGCAAGGTCAGCAGCTCGACGACCGCCTCGGCGGGCAGCGCCTCGTAGCGGCCCTCGCCGCCGCCCACGGCGATGCCGACAAGCTGTCCCTCGTCGTCCAGCAGAGCGCCGCCGCTGACGCCCGGTTGCATCCGCGCGGTCACGTGCAGCCGCCCGAGCGGGGCTTCGTCTGCCGGCGGTAGGATCAGGTCGCCCGGCTCGAAAACCCGCACTTCCTGGCGGGCTACGTCTGCGCCGACCGCGAAGAAGGGGCCGTCGTCGTCGCGTGGCTCGGGGGTCAGGATCAGCCCCGTGTCCGGCAGGCCGGCCACCTGCAGCAGAGCCAGATCGCCGCGATAGGCCGAGGCGACGACGCGGCCCTCGCGGGGGCCGCCCGGCGTGAAGACGCTGGCGGTCTCGCGGTCGGCCAGGGCGTGGCGGTTGGTGACCAGCAGGTCCTCGCCGATCCGCACGGCGCTCGCCAGCGGATCGAAGCTCTCGATTGGGAAAACGGCCTGGCGTGCCGCGCAGACCGCTACAGGGTGCGGACAGTCGGCACCTCCCGTCTGAGCAGGGGATGTTTCAGCCGGGGAGGCTGGAGCTGGGGAGACTGGGGGCTGACTCGTCTCCGGCGCGTCTGTCTCATTCGTCGCCGTGCTATCCTGCCGTTCGGGTCGGCTGAAGTCGAGGGTGCCGCGCAGCTCCGCCGCCCCGCGCAGAAACGCGACCTCGACGTCTCCGCCCGGCGGTACCAAAGCCAGGGCGCCGATGGCGTCGCGGGGCGTCCGAACGCGCCGCTCACCGATGCGCAGGACCAGATCGCCGACCTCCAGACCGGCAGCAGCAGCCGCACCGTCGGGGGCGAGAGTCGCGATCCGGGCGGCGACGACCTCGGCCTGGCGGTCGCGCGAGAGCGGCTGCAGTCGCCAACCCGCCGAGACGTAGCTGGCCGCGCCGTCGTCGCGCAGATCCTCGACGACCCGCTGCAGCAAGGGCTGGGAGACGGCGAAGTTGATCCCAATGTTGGCGTCGGCGTCGGACGCGAAGATCGCGGAGAGCAGACCGACCAGCCGGCCTTCGCTGTCGACCAGGGCGCCGCCCGAGCTACCGGGGTTGGCGGCGGCGTCGGTCTGGACGAAATCCTCGATGGGATTGAAGCCGGCGTTGCTGACGTCGCGGGCGGAGACCACGCCGCAGGTGACGGAAAGGCCCAGGCCGTAGGCGTTGCCGATGGCGCAGACCTGCTGCGCCAGCGCCGGTCGCGGTGCCGGTGTCAGGGGAGGTAAGTCGAGATCGACCCGCAGAAGCGCGATGTCGCTGGCCCGGTCCTGGCCGATCAACTCGGCCGGCAGGATCCGCCCGTCGGACAGGCGCACGTCGATCCGCTCGGCCGGTTCCACCACGTGCCAGGCCGTGGCGATCAGGCCGTCCGGCCCCACCACCACGCCGCTGCCTTCCGGGGCGCTGCCGGGCGGGATGGCTTGGCCGCCCTGCGGCCGCCCCGGCCAGACAGGCAGGACCGAAACGACGGACTCGAGCGTGTCCGCCGGAAGCGCCCGCACCGGGCTTGCCGAGAGCAGCAGGGTCGGCAGCAGCAGAGTACCGGCGATGGCGAGCAGGCCCGCGCGCCGCAGCCGGGTTCGGCCGTTCATCGCGGCATGTCCTCGTCCGTCTCCACCGGTTCTCCGGGGGCGGGCACCTCGTCGGTCGGAATGCGGTAACCGCCCTTGAGCCAGCGGCCGAGATCGATCTCGGCGCAGCGCTTGGAGCAAAAGGGGCGATAGCGCTCGATGGTCGGCTTCTGGCAAACCGGGCAGCGCTCGCCGCGTCGGGCGGTCATGGAGACGACTTGGTCATCAGACATGACCTTAGTCTAAAGCAGGATTGCCCGAGGTGGAATCGCTTCGGCGCGTCCGTCAGGGGCGATTGCGCGGTGGCATCTCGCCGGCGAAAACCTCGAACGACGGACCGTCTGCCGGATCGCGCTCATGGAGGATCAACGGGGCACCGAGCCGAGCCTCCACGGCCTGCCGCGCGTTGCGCAGAGGTCCCTCCAGTTCCGCGACGGCCGCGGCCGGCAGGCTCAGAGTCAACCGCGCGGCCGCCGGATGGGCCAGGGCTCGGCGCAGGGCGTCGTAGGCCTGGGTGGTCGGGCTGGCCTGCCAGCCGGCCGCGCGGCAGAGCACCTCGTGCAGGGCCGGGCGGCGGCGTTGGCGGGCGATCTCGACCAGGCCCGACGGCAGCGGCGGAAAGATGGCCGTTTCCACCGGGTCGCCGGCGAAGGCCGTTCTGAGCGCCTTGTGAAGCCGCTCGCGCTGATGGCGCGCGCGCATCTCCAGAAAATCGACAACGATCAGGCCGGAGAGTGCGCGCAGGCGAACTTGCCGTGCGATTTCCTTGGCCGCCGCAAGGTTGGTCTCCAGCGCCCCGGCGGCCCCGCCGGCGGCCCCCCCAGAGTCCACATCGATCGCGGTCAGGGTTTCCACCGGCTCGATCAGCAGCCGGCCGCCGGTCGCCAGAGGGACCTCACGCAGCAGAAGCGCCGCGATCTCCTCCTCCAGCTCGTCGTCGAACAGGGGCGGGCGCGGACCCTGCAGGCGCAGCGTCACGCCCTGGGGCAGCGTCCGGCGCAGCGTTGCCACCCGGTCGCCGTCGTCGCAGAGGACCTCGTCGATATCCCGGCCGAGCAGGCTCAGCGGATCGTCGCCGCGCACCAGGCGCAGCGGCAGCTTTGGGCTTGGCGGAGGGGGGCCTGGCGCTTCGGCGGGCTTGACCTTGGCTCCCTTACCGGCCTGGGCCAGGCGCGTCACGCGCAGGGTCAGGCTCGCACCCTCGGTCAGGCCGGTCGGACAGTCGGTCCAGTCCAGCAGGGCCGGGCGCGACTCGCCCAGCGCGATGAAGGCGCCGAGGTTCTTCTGCAGGCGCAGCACCCGCGCCAACCACACGTCGCCGACGGAGGCGACGCCGTCTCCTTCGCGCTGGACCAGATAGTCGCGCAGCGTTCCGTCCTCCCCCAGCCGCGCGGCGCGCAGTTCGCCGGGCAGGAGGGAGATCAGCAGACGCCCGCTCAACGCCTAGGACCCTTGGACCCGAGGCGACCTGTAGAGCGGATAGCCGAGCCCGGTCAGCAGCTTGGCCGTCTCCGCCAAGGGCAGACCGACGACGTTGGAATAGGAACCGCCGATCCAGGGAACAAAGGCTGCGGCCAGGCCCTGAATGGCATAGCCGCCAGCCTTGCCCTGCCACTCTCCGCTCGCGATGTAGGCCTCCGTTTCGGCCTCGCTCAGCCGCTTGAAGCTGACGGCGGTCACCACCAGCCGCTCCGCCCAGCGGCCGTCCGGAGCCCGCAGCGCCAGGCCGCCCAGCACGCTATGCCGGCGGCCCGACAGCCGGCGCAGGCAGTCGCGCGCGGTGGCCGCATCCTCGGCCTTGGGCAGGATGCGCCGCCCCAGCGCGACCACGGTGTCGGCGGCCAGCAGGTAGCAGTCGGGGTCCTGCGCGGCAACGGCCTCCGCCTTGGCGCGGGCCAGCCGCTTCGCATGGGCGCGCGGCAGCTCGCGCGGCAGCGGCGTCTCGTCCAGCTCCGCCGGACGCACCCGCGTCGGCTCGAGTCCGATCTGGCGTAGCAAATCCAGCCGCCGGGGCGATGCCGAGGCGAGAACCAGATCCGGCGTCGCCGTCTCGGCTTGCGGGGATCGGCACATACGCGCCGTCCTCCCGAACCGGCTACTTGAAGCGGAAGGTGATGCGACCCTTGGTCAGGTCGTAAGGCGTCATCTCGACATTGACGCGGTCGCCGGCCAGAACACGGATGCGGTGCTTGCGCATCTTACCGGCGGTGTGGGCGAGCACTTCGTGGTCATTGTCCAGCTTTACGCGAAACATCGCGTTGGGCAGCAGCTCCACCACCGTGCCCTGGAACTCCATCAAGTCTTCTTTCGACATGCCTCGTCTTATCTGCCCGTTGAAGGTAGCGGCTAAATCGGGCAGCCGGCGCCCCCCGTCAAGGCCGCTACGGCATACCTCACTTGCGCGGACCTTAACCGAGACGCGCCGCACACACAATTCTCACCGCCTCCCCGTTAAGGCACGCGAGACATTACGGCAAATTTCGATCTACAGTCGCACTCAGCGATAAATCAACAACGCATAGGAGGAAGAGGAACGATGGCGGACCTGACGGGCAAAGTCGCCCTGATCACCGGCGGCGGGACCGGGATCGGCAAGGGCATCGCGGAGCGCTTTCACGGAATGGGGATGAAGGTCGCCCTGGCGGGACTGGATCAGGCATCAGGCGCGGCGAACCAGTACTTCGGCCGAAACATGGGGGGCTACACCGCCGCCAGGGATCTCGCCGAGACCCTGGGCGAAGGGGCAGTCGCCATCGAAGCCGATGTGACCGATGCCGCCCAGGTCGAGGCCATGACGGCGGCGACGGTCGAGACCTTCGGCCGCCTCGACGTTCTGGTGAACGGCGCCGGCGTCATCACGGCGAAACCGATTCAGGAGCTGGAGGAGGCCGATTGGGACAGCGTCCTGGGCGTCAATGCCAAGGGGACCTTCCTGACCAACCGGGCGGCGGTCGCGCAGATGCGCGCGCAGGGCGGCGGCGGGTGCATCGTCAACATCTCCTCGATCGCCGGCAAGCTGGGCGTGCCCTTCCTCACCCACTACTGCGCCTCCAAATGGGCGATGATCGGCTTCTCGATCTCGCTGGCCAAGGAGGTCGCGAAGGAGGGCATCACGGTCAACTGCCTCTGTCCGGGCATCGTCGGCACGCAGATGTGGACTTTGCTCAGCAAGGCTTTCGCCCAGCCTGGCGAAAGCGAGGAGGTGGCCTACGCCCGCTCCATCGAGACCTTCATTCCCCAGGGCGTGCCGCAGACCGAGGGCGACATGGCGGACATGACCGCCTTCCTGGTCGCTGCGCCGCACGTCACCGGACAGGCCTTCGCCGTGGACGGTGGCGCGTCGCATTAAAGTGAGGCTTGAGTCTAGAACTGCAGCCTCGCTCTGACCCCGAAATGGCGGGGCGGGCCGGCGACGACAGTCGCCGGTCCGATACCAAAGGCACCGGCGGCCGCGTTAGTGGCGTAGCGCTCGTCGAGCGCGTTCTCGACGAAGGCTTCGACTCCGAAGCGTTCGCCACGCAGGCCGAGTCGCAGGTTTACGATGTCGAAGCCGTCCAAGGTGGGGTTGTCTTGGCTAGTGTCAGCGGTGAAGCTGGAGCGATAGCTGTACTCGACGCGAAAGAAGCCGCGTGCGTTAGGCAAGATTTCCCGCGGATGCTCGTAGTCGCCGACGATGCTGACTGTGTGAACCGGCGCTAGGGGCAGCCGGGTATCGGTCAAGTCGCCCTCGGGTGCATCGGTAAAGTCGGTGTACTTGGCGAAGGTCAGGCCGTTCTGGGCGTCGATCCGCAATCCTTCTAAGGGCTGTGTGGAAATGCCGATCTCCGCGCCGACGCTTCTTGCGCCTGCCGCATTGCGAATGACGTTGTCGGTTAAACGGCCGACCGTGTCGAAGGCATTCACCTGAATGTCGTTGTAGTCGATCAGAAAGCCGCTGCCGTTGACCCGAAGCCGGTCGTCGAACAGCGAGGCGCGGAATCCGCCCTCGAAAGACCGGGCCGTTTCCTCCTCGAAACTGCGGAACCCGAACAAGCCTTGTTGAAAGCCGCCCGGCCGATACCCTGTCGCAAAGGCGAAGTAGGTCGAGAAGTCCTCGGTCCAGTCGTACTTGATAGAAACGTTGGGTGTCACGGAGGTGAAGACTGCCTCGTCCGAGTTGAAGGGTTCTGGCGGAACCGACAGCGCGGTGAGGCCTGAACTCAGGGTCTCTCCATTCTGTCTCACGCGGTCGCGGCTGACGCGCGCGCCTGCGGCGATCTCCAGGTCAGGTATCGGCCGCCAGCGCAGATCCCCGAAAACATTAAGATTGAAGAGGTTCTGCTCTCGCCGGGTTGTAGCAGTGCTGCCGTCGTCCGACCGGCCGATGAGGAGCGCGAAGGCATCTTCTCCTGGATCTGTGAGGTCGCTGGACCTGGATTCGGTGAAGCTGATGTTCGAGCCCAGATTGACGGCCAGCTTGCCGGCCTGCCACGGCAAGGTGAAACGCTCGCTTTCGAACCGGAACTCCTGAGAAACGCTTCGTTCCTCCAATGTGAGATACTGTTCAAAAAAGTCGCTTTCCGTCGAATCCCGATCGTCTGCGGCGTCCAACTCGGTCCGGAAGACGGCTGTCGTCGACCTCAATGAACCGACATCGAAGTCGTAGGTCCATTGCAACGATGCCAGAAGCCGGTCGAGCGAATTCTCTTCGACGAAATCGGCTCCGGTGGCCAGATTGCCATTGAGACCGTCGAGTGCTACGACATTCCTGGCATCGAATTCGCTGCGGTCGAAGGAGACGGAGGCATCGAGGGTCAGTCGGTCGATTGGTTGCGACCTGAGGCTGAGGCGGGCGCCGACATCGTCATTTCCGATCGAATCAGGATCGCCCTCGTTCTCGAAATCGATATAGCCGTCCGAAATGCCGCCGAAGGCCACGAGCCGCGCCGAGAGCAGGCCGTCCTCGACGATCGGTGCGTTGACGATCGCCGTCGCGCGTCCGTCGGGGTAGGAGCCTAGTTCGGTCTCCAGGGAAGCTTCGAACTCGTCGGTCGGCTTGCGGGTCACGAAGTTGATGGCGCCGCCGATGGTGCCGCGGCCGAAGGCCGTGCCTTGGGGACCAAAAATCGTCTCTACTCTCTCGAGATCCACGAGGTTCGGATTGATACCCGCTCGATTGCCGCTCGGATTCAATAGAATGCCGTCCGCGAAAACACCATTGGTCGGTGCCGAGGCTCTGCCGAATAGCGTGTTGCTGATCCCGCGGATCGAAATCTCCAGATTGTCGGGCTCGAAGCCGCCGATAAAACCGACGTTCGGGAGCCGGGAAAGCGCATCCGTCGTATTGTCTATATTTGACCGCTCCAACTCCTCGCCGGTGAGCACCACCACGCTTCCGGGCACGTCCTGCAGCAGCTCCTCGGTCCGCCGGGCGGTGACCGTGACGGGTGCGAGCCTGACCGGCCCGCTGTCCTGGTCTGCGACTGCGCGCTGCAGCGTCACGGTGTCGGCGGCCGTGAAGCGGAAGACCAGGCCGGTGCCCGCCAACAGGCGTTGCAAGGCTACTTCCGGCGTGAAGCTGCCGGTCAGTCCCTGGGTTCGCAACTCGCCGACATCGTCTGTTCGATAGGCGACCTGCAGCCCGGACTGTAGGCGGAAGTCGAGTAGGGCGGAGGACAGGAGCTGCGGTTGGATGTCGAAGTCTCTTTCGGCCTGCGCTTGGGCCTGCTGCTGCGGATTGTCTGCTGCTGGCAGCGGGATCGGCGGTGTTGAAGGTTCCACCGCGCCGGCTGTGAGAGATGTGCACAGCAGGAACGGTAGGAGAGCGCTCCCAAGAATAGAATAGCGACAGTACAGGGCGGCCGGCCCTGCGGAACGGATTGCTTCCCTCGTCATCTTGCCCCTCTCGACGCGGCCAGAGACGCCCTACGCTGCTTTCGCTGCGCGGACGCCGATAGGAGAGGGCGCGAAGCGAGACCCCTTGCGGCACCTCTCCTAGCCACGACGAACGAGGACGGGCGCTGCTCACCCGCCTGCAGGCATTTTTTTCTTCATTACGATTCGCGGGAGGCGCGGCGGCCTGTCAGTGCAGGATGAGCAGATAGTCGGTGACCGCTGTGACGGAGAGGCCGTGCGTGGCGGCGAGGCCTGCGACCGCCGCGTCGACGTTCCGTAGATCGAAGGCGCCGCTGACCGGCCGATAGTCGTCGCCTTCGCCCATCAGCAGGATCCGTCCTGGCCGGTAGCGGTCGAGTTCCTCCAGTGCCCTGTCGAGTGGGAGGCCGTCGATCAGGATGACACCCTGGCGCCAGGCGGCCGCTCTTCGCAGATCGAAGGTCTCCGGCGGGCTGGGCGGATCGTCTTTCGCAAAGCGCGTCCGCTCGCCCGGCCGCGCCAGAATTGCGGCCGCTTCGCTGCCCGCAGCGGCGGGCGAGACGACGCGCACCTGTCCTTCCAGGACGGCGATGTCGGCGGCGTCGCCGTCGTGCCGGACCACGAAGGCCGTCCCGACCGCTTCGATCACGCCGCCGGCCAGTTCGACCCGGAAGGGCCGCTGGGGATCGGGCGCAACCTCGAACAGGGCTTCGCCGCGCAGCAAGGCGATGCGCCTTTCGGCTGCGTTGAAGGTAACGGCAAGAGCGGTATCGGTGTCGAGATGGGTGGTCGAGCCGTCCGACAGGTCGACGCTCAGCAGCTCCCCTTGCGCGGTGCGGTGATCGGCCAGGACTGCGGCGCGCAGCCAGTCGCCGGACAGCAGGAAGAGGCTCAGACAGGCCGCCGCCAGGCCTGCCGCCGCGAAGGTCCGCCGCGCGCGCGCCGAGACCCGGCCCCTGGCGCTGCGCTCGGTGCTGGGTGCCGATGCTCTCGACGCCGGTGCCCAGGTGTGCGGGCCGGAGGCCGCCTTCAGATGACCCAGGCGTTGCCAGAACAGTCGTTCCTGTTCATAGGCTTTCCGGTGCGACGGCGATTGGGCCAGCCACGCCTGGAAGCGGCGCGACTCCTCCGCCGTCGGCTCGCCCGAGGTCATGCGGACGAGCCAGTCGCGCGCCGCGGCGACCGTCTCGTCTTCCCCGCCGAGGTGCTGCCCGTGGTCTTTCATGCCTTGTCTGCGCGTCTGCCGGGATAGGCCCGAGAAGGCGCTCCTTGGGTTCGTTCTGCCTGAGGCGCCGTCCCGCATGACGACGCGCCCTGCAGGCCCGCCATGACCGGTGACCTTCTCACGGCGACCTTCTCATGAATAGACGTGGAAGCTCCTGCTGCGGTTCTGTGAGGCTGCGGCGCTCCATCGAACCCTGTCGTCAAGTGTCACGAACTGCCGCCAGATAATCAATGACCCGCCTCAGGTGTTTGAAGACTGCGGTCGGCGACAGACCGACGAGGGCGGCGATCTCGCGCTGCGACTTCTGTTCGAAACGGCTGAGGTAGAAGATCTTCCGGCTGAGCGGCGGCAGCTCCGCCATGGCGCGTTCCAGGCGTGCCAGCTCGTCGCGGGAGATCAGTGCCTCCTCAGGCGTGGCGACCTCGCTCTCTTCGGCGAGAAAGGCCTGAAGTTCGTCCCGCAACTCCGCCTGTCGCGACTCCCGCCGAAGATGATCGATCGCGAGATTGGAGGCCATGCGGAACAGGTAGGCCCGCCCGTTGCGGACGGCGAAGCTCTCGTCCAGGCCGCAAACCCTGAGATAAAGCTCCTGGGCGAGATCCTGCGCGGCGAAGACCGATTTGAGGCGCACGATTAGAAAACGAATGAGGTCCTGTTCGTTCTCCTTAAAGGCCTCCATCAAGTCGGTGTTGCGCATCAACCGCCATGTCAAATCCGGTCATACGATGACCCCTGCGCGGCTTCCGGCGTTTTGAGCACCGAGCCGGACTGGACCCTATCTTCATTGAGAATAAGTCGCAATAGCAGCCTGAGGCCGCGTCGGTGGAGGCGTCGGTCAGCAGAAGGAATGCAGCCTTGGACCGCGCTCTAAACTTATGATGACAGTAGGAGTCACGCCTGAGGCGCGATCGCTCACGCGATTCCGCCTCAGGCGATCCTGCTGTAGTGATCCTGCTGTAGTGATCCTGCTGTAGTGTAGGGGGTGAGGTCAGAACTGCAGCCTGGCTCTCACGCCGAATCGCCGGGTCGCGCCGACGTCCACGATCCTCCCGGCGCCGAAGGTGCTCGCGAAGCCGGCCGACGATCCGGTGGCATAGGTCTCGTCGAGCGCGTTCTCGACGAAGGCTTCGAAGGTGTAGCGTTCGGCTCGCAGACCGAGCCGCAGATTGAGCAGGTCGAAGCCGTCGAAACCCGGATCATCTGGATCCAGTTCGGTGTTGAAGCTCGTGCGCAGGCTGTACTCGGCCCGCAGGAAGCCGCGCGCGCCCGGCAGGATCTCGCGGGGATGTTCGTAGTCGCCGGCGATGCTGAAGGTGTGAACCGGAGCGTTCGGCAGCCGCCTGTCGGTCAGATCGCCGAATTGGGAGTCGGGATAGTCCGTGAACTTCGCGAAGTTGATGCCGATCTGCGTGTCGATCCGCAAGCTTTCGATGGGTAGGGCGGAGATGCCGATTTCGGCGCCGACGCTGCGGGCCTCGGCCGCGTTGTCGATAAACACCCGCGGAATGCCGCCGACCGTGGTCGCGAGCGAGACCTGGATATCCTCGTAGTCGAGCAGGTAGCCGCTGCCGTTCACCAGCAGGCGGTCGTCGAACAAGGACGCCCGGAAGCCGCCTTCGTAGGACCGGACCTTCTCTTCCTCGAAGCTCGAGAAGCCGAACTGAGTGGAGCTGAAGCCGCCGGGCCGGAACCCGGTCGCGAAGGCGAAGTAGGTCGAGAAGTCGTCTGTCCAGTTATACTTGATCGAGGCGCTAGGCGTAATGGAGGTGAAGTTCGCCTCGCCCGATTCGAAGGGCACGGGTGGACTTGTAAGAGCGGAGAGTCCCGTGCTCACGGTCTCGCCTTCCTCCTTCACGCGGTCGAAGCTGAAGCGCGCGCCGGCGGCCACTTCCAGGTCGGGGATCGGCCGCCATCGCAGGTCGCCGAACAGGCCGAAGTTGAAGACATCCCGGTTCGAGCTGTCGCCGATCGTGCTGCCGTCGTCCGGCAGGGGGCCGACGCCACGGGCTTCGCCGACGAGCCGAAAGGCGTCTGCGCCGGGATCTGAGATGGTGCTGAAATCCCGCTCGCTGAAGCTCACGCTGGTACCCAGATTGAAGGCTATCTCGCCGCTCTCCCCCGGCAGGTCGAAACTCTCGCTCTCGAAGCGGAACTCCTGGGCCAAGGAGCGTTCGTTCAGCGAGGCGACATTGGTGGTGAAGTCGAGTGCCGTAAAATCGTTGTCGTCGACGCTGTCGAAGTCGGTGAGGAAGAGAGAACTGGTCGATCTGAGGGACCCGATGTCGAAGTCGTAGGTGCCCTGGAAGGATGCGAGGATGCGGTTGAGCGAGTTTTCTTCGAGGAAGTCGGCGCCCGTGACCAGGTTCTCGTTCTCGACGCTCCTGAAGTCTACGGTGTTCGAGGCATCGAACTCGGTTCGGTCGAAGGAGAGTGAGGCATCGAGGGTGAGCCGGCTGGTCGGCCGCGACCTGAGACTCAAGCGTGCGCCGACGTCGTCTCGGCCGACGGAGTCCGGGTTGCTGCCCTCGGCGAAGTCGACGAAGCCGTCGGAGATCCCGCCGAAAGCTACCAGCCGCGCCGAGAGCAGGCCGTCCTCCAGGATCGGTGCGTTGACGATTGCGGTCGCGCGTCCGTCGGGATAGGAGCCGAGCTCGGTCTCGAGAGAGGCCTCGAACTCGTCGGTCGGCTTCTTGGTGACGAAGTTGATGGCGCCGCCGATGGTGCCGCGTCCGAAGGCCGTGCCCTGGGGGCCGTAGGCCACCTCGACACGTTCCAGGTCGACAAGACTCGCGTTGATGCCGCTGGTCTCGCCGCTGGGGTTCAAAAGGATGCCGTTGGCGAAGACCCCGTTGGTCGGGCTGCTGGCGGATCCGCTCAGATTGCTGATCCCGCGTATCGACAGATCGAGATCGGCCGGATCCGAGTTGTCGACGAAGTTGACGTTTGGCAGCCGCAGGAGCACCTCGGCGGTGTCCTGAAGGTTGGAGCGTTCCAGCTCCTCGTCCGTCAAGACGACCACGCTGCCGGGCACGTCCTGCAGCAGCTCCTCCGTCCGACGGGCTGTGACGGTGACCGGGCCAAGGCGCGCCGGGCCGCTTTCGGGTTGAACCACGATCCGCTCCAGCGTGACGCTGTTGCCCTCGATGCGGAAGGTCAGGCCGGACGTGCCAAGCAGTTGGCCGAGCGCCGTCCGCGCCGTCGTCGTCCCGGTGAAGCCGGGCGACTGTTGGCCCTCCGTTAACTCGGCGCGGTAGCCGAGCGCCAATCCGGTCTCGTCGGAGAAGGCTTCAAGTGCCGCTTCCAGAGTCTGCGGCGGGATAGCGAAGGCGAAGGTCCTCTCATCGGCCTGTGCGCGCTGCTGCCTTTGCACGGGGCTCGTGGAGGAGGCGCCGTTCGAGGCCTGCGAGAACTGCGACGCCTCTGCATGGGCGCCGGCTGTCCAGGGCGCAGACGCCACGACGAGGGCGGACGAGAGCAGAAGCGATTGCAGATACCTCCACACGGCGCCGTTCTGGCGTGCTGCTTCCGTTTTCTCCATCGCCCCGTCTCCCCCTAACCAGGTACGGGCCTCGCAACGACGCCCGCTCTAAGCTGAGACGTCGGGCTTCCGCAAAACTGCAAAAATAGTTTGGCGAGGATTGGCGCCGGGGCGGGTCGTTCGTGGTGAAAGCGGAACCGCTTCCTCCTGAGGCGACCGCGCTCTAGTGCAGAATGAGCAGCAGGCGCTCGTGTCCGGTCAGATCGGCCGAAACGATGTCGGCGATTCGTCGCGCCGTTTCTGCCGGGTCGTCGAGGGGATAGGAGCCGTTGATGCGTTGCCCTGCGATCTCGGCATCCATGACAACGATACGGCCGGGGATGTAGCGCTCGAGACGCTTCATCACCGCTGCAACGGTCTCCCTGCGGAACTTGAAGCGGCCGTGCCGCCAGTCGAAGCGGGCTGTATCGTTGCGAAACAGAATGGTGCCGTCGCCACCGAAGACCGCAGTCTGCCCGGCGTTCAGAACGACAGGCTGAGCTTCGGCGTCCGTCTGTCCGACGGTCACGGCGCCATGTTCGACCGCCACCCGTAGACCGTCGTCAAGCAACTGGATGTCGAAGGCGGTCCCGGTCACGGTTACTTGCAGGCCTCCGGCCTCGACGATAAAGGGTCGGGACGGGTCGGATACGACATCGAGATGGACACGGCCCTTGCGCAAATCGATGCGACGCAGGTCTGCCGTGAACTGACGATCCGCGGCGCTGTCGCTGTCGAGGATCATCGCCGATCCCTCATCGAGCGCGATCTGCTTGATCTCTCCGATCCGGCTTGAGAAGTCGGATGTCCAGCGGCTCCACTCATTGGTGGCAAACGCGATGCACAGGCAGGCGGCGAGACCGGCCGCGGCCCAGGACAGCGGCGAGAGCGCCGACCGACTGCGTGCCGGACGCCGCGATGGCGATGCGACCCCTTCCTGCGTGTTCCGGACCGCCGTTCCAAGCAGGTTCGACCGGTAGAATGCGCTGAGCTTCTCATAGGCGGCTCTGTTACGCGGGTCGGCGGCCTGCCAAGCCTCGCAGTCCGCGACGTCGGAGGCCGCAGCGGAGCCGGATGTGACGAGCACGAACCACTCCGCCGCCCGTTCTTCGCGCGATCCTTCGTCCGGCCCAGGTTCCGAGTTCGATTGACGGATGCTCATTGCCGGTGCATCGCCTTCCGCATGCGCTTGGCCCTTATGCCTATAACGAATGACGAGGCCGTTTCCACAGAAGAAGCTGCGCCACCCCGCCTGGACTGCGATTCCACCTGAAGCGATCCTGTTCTAACGTCGCCGATTGCGCTCCGCGAAGCACTCCAGCAGCGCCGTCTTGATCTCGTTGCGAACGGTGCTCTCGCTGAGTCCCAGTGCGACCGCGATCGCAGTGACGCTCATCTCGCTCATGCGCCGCATCGTGAAGATCCTGCGTCGGCGCTCCGGCATGGAGGCCAGGACGCTCTCGATCCGTTGCAGCAGTTCCCGATCCTCCAAGAGAGTCTGCGGCGAAGGCTCCGCGGTCGGGATTTCGTCCAGCTCGGCAGGCGGTCCGCCGGGGTCAAAGACCCGGCCGCGGCGCCGATCTTGGCGCAGCTTGTCGTAGGCCAGATTCCGGGCGGTCGTGTAGAGGAAGGGTTTCGGGTGACTGATCGCCCCGGTCACCTCCGCTTGTCGCAGGCGCAGGAAGGACTCCTGGATGATGTCCTCGGCGAGCGCCGGACAGCCGACAAGCTGACGGGCGAAGCGCTTCAACCGCTTGCTGTGGTCCAGGTAGATCCGCTCCAGACTGTCTTTGCGCCCGTCGCGCACCCTCGACCCCGCTGCCCGAAAACCAGTCGGTCGGCAAAATAGCGAGAATGAGAACTACTCGCAACATCTTGCTATGGCGAACCGAAAGGTGGCAATCGGCGAAGATTGGTTCGCTTTGCCTCTGCAAACCGAGCTCCTGTCGAAGCTCCCCCTGCTACGCGCAGCGGCCGTTGTTCAAACAGCCGAAACGATCCGGTTCGCCTGTCAGAACTGCAGCCTCGCTCTGACCCCGAAATGGCGGGGCGGGCCGGCTTGGACGATCACCGATCCGGCGCTTGAGGCAGAGACGGAGGTGTTCGTGGCGTAGCGCTCGTCGAGCGCGTTCTCGACGAAGGCTTCGACTCCGAAGCCTTCGCCACGCAGGCCAAGTCGAAGGTTCACGATGTCGAAGCCATCCAAGGTGGGTTCGTCTTGGCCGATTTCAGCGGTGAAGCTGGAGCGGTAGCTGTACTCGACGCGAAAGAAGCCGCGTGCGTCGGGCAAGACTTCCCGCGGATGCTCGTAGTCGCCGACGATGCTCACCGTGTGAACCGGCGTCAGGGGCAGCCGCGTATCGGTCAAGTCGCCCTGAGGTGAGTCGGTAAAGTCGGTGTACTTGGCGAAGGTCAGGCCGTTCTGGGCGTCGATCCGCAGTCCTTCGAGGGGCTGTGTGGAAATGCCGATCTCCGCGCCGACGCTTCTTGCGCCTGCCGCATTGCGAATGACGTTGTCGGTTACGCCGCCGGCCGTGTCGGGGGCATTCACCAGAATGTCGTCGTAGTCGATCAGAAAGCCGCTGCCGTTGACCAGAAGCCGGTCGCTGAAAAGCGAGGCGCGGAAGCCGCCCTCGAAAGACCGGGCCGTTTCCTCCTCGAAGCTACGGGTACCGAACAAGCCTTGTGCAAAGCCGCCCGGCCGATACCCGGTCGCAAAGGCGAAGTAGGTCGAGAAGTCCTCGGTCCAGTCGTACTTGATGGAGACGTTGGGTGTCACGGAGGTGAAGACCGCCTCGTCCGAGTTGAAGGGCACTGGCGGAACCGTCAGTGCAGATAAGCCTGAGCTCAGGGTCTCCCCGTTCTGTTTCACGCGGTCGCGGCTGACGCGCGCGCCTGCGGCGATCTCCAGATTAGGTATCGGCTGCCAGCGCAGATCCCCGAAAACACCAAGATTGAAGAGGTTCTGCTCTTGCCGGGTCGTAATAGTGCTGCCGTCGTCCGTCAGGCCGTTGGGCGCGAAGGCATCTTCTCCTGGATCGATAACATTGTTGGAGGTCGACTCGGTGAAGCTGATGTTAGAGCCCAGATTGACGGTCAGTCTGCCGGCCTGCCACGGCAAGGTGAAACGCTCGCTTTCGAAGCGGAACTCTTGAGAAACGGTTCGCTCCTCCGATTCAATGCGATCCTCGGCAAAGTCGAGATCCGTGAAATCAAAATCGTCTGCGCGGTCCAATTCGGTCCGGAAAACGGCTGTCGTCGACCTCAATGAACCGACATCGAAGTCGTAGGTCCACTGCAACGATGCCAGAAGCCGGTCGAGCGAATTCTCTTCGACGAAATCGGCTCCGGTGGCCAGATTGCCGTTGAGAACGTCGATTTCCACGCTATTCCTGGCATCGAATTCGCTGCGGTCGAAGGAGACGGAGCCATCGAGGGTCAACCGGTCGGTTGGTTGCGACCTGAGGCTGAGGCGGGCGCCGACATCGTCACTTCCGATCGAATCCGGATCGCCTTCATTCTCGAAATCGATATAGCCGTCCGAAATGCCGCCGAAAGCCACCAATCGGGCGGAGAGCAAACCCTCCTCGACGATCGGTGCGTTGACGATCGCGGTCGCGCGTCCGTCGGGGTAGGAGCCGAGCTCGGTCTCCAGGGAAGCCTCGAACTCGTCGGTCGGCTTGCGGGTCACGAAGTTGATGGCGCCGCCAATGGTGCCGCGGCCGAAGGCCGTGCCCTGGGGACCAAAAATCGTCTCTACTCTCTCGAGATCCACGAGGTTGGGATTGATACCAGCTCTATCGCCGCTCGGATTTAAAAGAATGCCATCGGCGAAGACACCGTTCGTCGGTGCGCTCGCATTGCCGCCTATCGTATTGCTGATTCCGCGGATCGAAAGCACAAGATTGTCGGGACTGAAGCCGCCGATGAAACCGACGTTCGGGAGCCGGGAAAGCGCATCCGTCGTATTGTCTATATTGGACCGTTCCAGCTCCTCGCCGGTCAGGACGACCACACTGCCGGGCACGTCCTGCAGCAGCTCTTCGGTCCGTCGGGCGGTGACGGTGACGGGTTCCAGCCGCACAGGCCCGCTTTCCGGCTGAACCACCACACGTTCCAGCGTGACGCTGTCGGCTGCAGTGAAGCGGTAGGTCAATCCGGTACCGGCGAGAAGCTGCTGTAAGGCGGCCTCGACCGACATGCTTCCGGTCACGCCGTTCGTGCGCAGATCGCTGACCAGATCGCCGTCGACGGAGACCTGGATACCGGCCTGCTGGCCGAAGAGGGGAAGTGCGGCGGTCAGAGACTGGGCGGAGACGTCGAAGCTGGCCTGCGTTTGCGACTGCGCCAGAGCCCCGGTCGTTGCCAGAGTCAGGACGGCAAGAGCCGTCGCAACGCCAAAGGCTTCGCTGCGCAGCCGTTTTACGGCGGACAGTCCGCCCTCGATCGTCGTCCCCATCGACATGTCGCCCCCTGGATCCCGGATGCCTCAATGGCGCTGAGTCGCGAACGCAACTCATTTGCAGCACCTGTAGTGGAGACTTTGCAGCGTCCGGGATATTCAAAAAAAGTTGGGGACGGGGTGTCCGTGCCTGGAAAGCACGAGGATCCAGGGAGAGATTTCGCGAATTCTCGCACCCCGTGCATCGGCCTACACAAGTCTAAAGCGCGACCATCTTCCAAAAGCCGTTATTGCGGCAAAGCCTGTACTCCAGGGTGAGCAGCGCTATCGCACAAATTTCAGAACTGCAGCCGCGCCCTTACGCCGAAATGGCGGGGCGCACCGACTTCCACGGTCGCCGGACCAAGACCGAGGGCGGAAGCGGATGCTTGGTTGGTCGCATAAATCTCGTCCAATGCGTTCTCGACGAATGCCTCGACCGCGTAGTTTTCGGATCTCAGGCCAATCCTGAGATTCAGGATGTCGAAGCCGTCCAAGGGTTCGAAGCTTGGGTCGACGCGATCCCTGAAACTGGACTGAAAGTTGTACTCCGCCCGCAGGAAACCCCGGGCGCCGAGCAGGATTTCACGCGGATGCTCGTAGTCTCCGACCAAACTGAGGGTATGCACGGGTGCGGTTGGCAGCCGTGTCCCGGTTATGTCGCCGAAGACCGAGTCGGTGAAGTCGGTGAACTTGGTGAAGTTCAGACCCATCTGCGCGTCGATTCTCAGCCCTTGGGTGGGCAAAACCGAAATGCCGATTTCCGATCCAACGCTTCGAGCGGCGGCGGCGTTGTCAATTCTGAACACCGGTACGGCACCGCCGTCGTCCACTGTCGTGACCTGAATGTCGTCGTAGTCGAGCAGATAACCGCTACCGGTCACCAGAAGCCGATCGTCGAAGAGCGAAGCTCGAAAGCCGCCTTCGTAGGACAGCACGCTCTCTTCCTCGAAGCCGAATAGGCCAGTCTGCAGCGCACTGAAGCCGCCTGGTCTATACCCGGTGGAAAAGGTGAAGTAGGTCGAGAAATTCTCGCTCCAATCGTACTTGATCGAGGCGCTGGGGGTGACAGCTGTGAAGATCGCCTCCTCCGAGGCGAAGGGTACGGGAGGGCTGGCGAGCGCCGACAAACCCGAGGTTACGATTTCGCTCTCCTGTCTCACGCGATCGCGACTGAAGCGGGCGCCGAACCCGATTTCCAGTGCTGGAATCGGCCGCCATCTCGCATCGCCGAAAAGACCTATGTTGAAGACATTCTGCTTGGAACTGGAAAGCGTCGTGCTGCCGTCGTCCAACTCGCCGAATAGCGCGAAGGCGTCGGAACCTGGGTCACTCAAGATATCCCGCTCGAACTCGCTGAAATTCGTGCTGACACCGAGATTGAAGCTGACCTCGCCGCTCTGTGCTGGAAGCGTGAAGCTCTCGCTCTCGAAGCGAACCTCTTGGGCGACCGCCCGTTCTTCGAGGGTGCCTGTAGTGACGTCGAAATCGATTTGAGAAAAGTCGGTGTCTTCGGCGATCTCGCTCTCATTTTGCAGGAACGACGTTGTGGATCTTATCGAACCCCTATCGAGATCATAGACCCATTCGAAGGAGGTGAGCAGCCGATCGATCCTGCCTTCGCCGACGAAATCCGCTTCGGACACTAGGTCGTCGTCGTCGAAACGATCGATCGGCACTTCGTTTTCAGCGTCGTACTCCGTGCGGTCGAAGGAGACGGAGCTATCGAGTGTCAGGCGGTTGGTTGGCCGCGACCTGAGGCTCAAGCGGACGCCGATATCGTCCCGCCCGATGGAATCGGGATCGCTCACATTCTCAAAGTCGACGAAACCGTCCGAGATTCCGCCGAAAGCGACCAGCCGAGCCGACAGCAAGCCATCGTCGAGAATAGGGGAATTGACGATAGCCGTGCCGCGACCGTCAGGGAAAGAGCCGATCTCCGTTTCAAGCGACGCTTCGAACTCCTCCGTCGGCTTCTTGGTGACGAAGTTGATGGCACCACCGATCGTGCCGCTACCGAAAGCCGTGCCTTGCGGACCGAAGACGGCTTCCACCCGCTCCAGGTCGACGAGATTCGGATCGATACCGAAAGCCTGCCCCGTCGGATTGAGCAGGATTCCGTTCGAGAAGACACCGTTGGTCGGGCCGCTGGTGCCAACGCCGGCTAGATTGCTGACGCCGCGAATGGAAAGCGGAAGAGAGTTGGGATCGGAGCCGCTGAGAAAACCGACGTTGGGCAGACGAGACAGTACGTCTGTCGCGCTGCCGACGTTGGATCGCTCCAACTCCTCGCCGGTGAGCACCACCACGCTTCCGGGCACATCCTGCAGCAGCTCTTCAGTGCGCCGGGCGGTGACGGTGACGGGGGCGAGCCTGACCGGCCCGCTTTCCGGCTGAACCACCACACGTTCCAGCGTGACGCTGTCGGTCGCCGTGAAGCGGTAGGTCAATCCGGTACCGGCGAGAAGCTGCTGTAAGGCGGCCTCGACCGACATGCTTCCGGTCACGCCGTTCGTGCGCAGATCGCTGACCAGATCGCCGTCGACGGAGACCTGGATACCAGCCTGCTGGCCGAACAGCGGCAGCGCGACGGTCAAGGGTTGGGCGGAGACATCGAAGCTGGAGGGCGTCGTCGTCTGGGCCGGAGCGGCGGTCGATGCAAAGGCGATCAATGCAACTGCCGTTGCAATCCTGGAGACGGCGCTGCGTAGCCCTCTTCCGGCGGATGCTCCGTCCCCGAACTTCTTCCCCTCACCGAACTTCTTCCCCCCACCGAACTTCTTCCCCCCACCGAACTTCTTCCCCATCGACTCTTCGCCCCTGATCCCCGAACGCATCACTACAGGATCTGCGAATGCAACTTGTTCGCAGATCCTGTAGTGAAGACTGCGCGGCGTCCGGGATATTCAAAAAAAGTTGGGGACGGGGTGTCAGTGCCTGGAGAGTACAAGGACCCAGGGAGAGGCTTTGCGAACCCTGGCCCCCTGTGCGTCCGCCATCGCACGCAGGGCAGCCTCGGGATCGGACAGCTTGTAGAGGCCGGTCATCGGTGCCTGGGCAAGCTGCGGGTCAGCCACGATGATGATGCCGTCGAAGTAGCGGTCGAGGACAGCGACCAACTCGCCGAGCGGCCGATGCTGCGCGGCCAGCAAACCATCGCGCCAGGCGGCGACGAGAGAGGGTGCGACCTGCCGCGTCGTCCTGTCGCCGTTCGCAGCAACCTCCAGAACGTCGCCGGGACTAAGACTGTAGCCGGCTGCGGTCCCCTCTCTGTCCGCAGGCGTCGTGACCTGGACGGCCCCTTCCTCGACGCCGATCATGGCGCTTCGCTCGCTCAGGCCGACGGTGAAGCGCGTGCCCAGGACGACTGTCTCCGTCCCGGCCGCTTCCACCCGAAAGGGGCGGTCGGTCTCGGGCGCCACCTCGAAGAAGGCTTCGCCTCGCAGCAGCTCGACCCGCCGTTCGGAAAGATCGAAGGTGAGGGCGACCGCGCTCTCCGGCGCAAGCTGCAGGCGACTGCCATCCTCCAGCTCGATAGACCTGACCTCGCCGGTACCGCTGCGCTGGTCCGCCCGCAGGGTCACCAGCGCGTCGGGCAGTAGCAGCACCACCGAGAGAAGCGAAGCGGCAAGGCCGCCGAGGATGAGGGCAGGGCGGCGCAGTCGGCGTCTTGGAGGACGAAGCTCTTCGGGCCGTCTTCGCTGCGCAGCCGCCCTGCCGACAGGGGGCGGCGTTTTTTCGGGCCGGGTATCGCGCGCCTCTGCGGAGGCGCCCCAATCCTCGATGTGGGCCGGCAGCGTCATGGCCATCAACTGCCAGGTTCGCAGTGTTTCGCCCCAGTCATTGCGGTGGCCTTCGTCGGCCGCCAGCCAGCGCCGATGGTCTTGGCGCAGGCCCTGGTCGTCGGGCGCATCCCTCAACGCAATCAGCCACTCGCTGGCGCTTCGCGGTGTCCGTCCGTCGCTCATCGCTGCAGCATCACGATCTGCGCCCCAGTCTCGACTTGCAGTGGTCGAGCGCATCGACCACCAAAGCATGGGCCGTTCCGACAGAGACTCCCAGATGCGCGGCGATGTCGGCAATCCGGTAGTCGCCGAACCTATGCATCTCCAGAGCCACGCGCGAGCGCCTCGGCAGTTCGTCCAAGGCCGCCTGCAGCAGGCGCAGCTGATCGCGGTCGATAGCCTGACTTTCGGGGTCCGGCCGGTCCGCGGGAATCCTGTCGGCGCCGGCCGCGTCGCCCAGAGTCAGATGTCCGCGTTCGCGATTCAGGCGCTGGCGCACGTCAAGGGCAAGATTCCGCACGATTTTGAACAGATAGGCCAGCGGCTCGTCCAGACTGTTGTCGGCCGCGTGCCGCTTTTCGGCTCTCTCCAGTCTCAGATAGGCATCCTGGACCACATCCTCCGCCAGGCTTCGCTCGCCGACGATGTCCTTCGCATAGTTCAGCAACGCGGTTCGATGCGTCATGAAAAGCGCGAGTGACGTGCTGTCCTGACCCAGGGTCAAGTTTCCCCATACGGCGCAATCCCAGGGCGGTGCGGTCCCGTCGCCAGACCAGTCATGAGATTGCGAATTATTCTCAATTCTTTTCTAGCGACGGATCGGGAGCCGCGCAACTCCTCCGCACTTTAGACCTCGGGCTTTAGGTCCTTCGGGAAGCGGGCCTGGATCCGGGCCAGCAGGTCGTCGCGGGAGCGGCGGAAGGCCTCCAACCTTTCCTCCCGGGTGCCCTCGACCATGGTGGGGTCCAGGGTCGGCCAGTAGACGACGTCGCAGGCCATGGTGCGGGTCATCTCGACGGCGGAATGCTGGGCCTCCGGCGAGAGGGAGACGATCAAGTCGAAGGAGGAGTCCTCCAGGTCGTCGAAGGTCTTCGCCCTGTGACGGGAGATGTCGATGCCCAGCTCTTCCATCGCGGCGACGGCGAAGCCGTTGACCTCCTGCGCGCGCACCCCGACGGAGTCGACGTAGATCCGGTGCCCGAGCAGGTGTTTCAGCAGCCCCTCGGCCATGGGAGAGCGCACCGAGTTTTCGGAGCAGGCGAAGAGAACGGCATCGGGCAGGGCGAGGGACGGTCCCGAAGAGAGCTCGGCGGACAAGGCGGCGTATGGCTGAGGGGAAGGCCCGGCAGACAGCTCGGCAGTCGGCTTGGCGATCGGCCTGGCAGTCGGCTTGGCCATCGGCTCTGGGCCCATTGCCGCCTAGCCCTTTATGTGAAGGACGCAGAGCAGGGTGAACAGCCGCCGCGCGGTGTTGTCGTCCACCTCGATCTTGCCCTTCAGACGCTCGCGCAGCAGGTCGGCGCCGTCGTTGTGGAGGCCCCGCCGCCCCATGTCGATGGCCTCGATCTTCGAGGGGCTGGCGGTCTTGATCGCCTCGAAATAGCTTTCGCAGACCGTGAAGTAGTCCTTCACGATACGCCGGAAGGGCGTGACCGACAGTCCGACCGTACCCAGTTTCTGCAGGTCTTCGCCGTCGCGGATCTCGAAGACCAGGCGGTTTTCCGAAAGCGATAGGTGCAGACTGTAGGGGCCGGCGAAGTCGCCGACTGGGACGAAGCTGTTGTCCTCGAGCAGGTCGAAGATGGCGACGGCGCGCTCGTGTTCGATGTCGGGATTGCGGCGGACCAGGGTCTGCTCGTCGAGCGAGATCTTGATCAACCGCTGATCGCTCATGCCTCCCCGGCGTCCCCCGCGCCGTTTTTTGCGCCGCTCTGCAGGCGAATGGCGACGGACAAGGCGTGCGCCTGCAGGCCCTCCGCCTCCGCCAGGGCGACGGCGGCCGGACCTAGGGCCGCCAGAGACTCCGGATCGGCGCCCAGCAGCGAGCTGCGCTTCATGAAGTCCAGGGTGGACAGGCCGGAGGCGAAGCGCGCGCTGCGTGCCGTCGGCAGCACGTGGTTAGGCCCGGCCAGGTAGTCGCCCAGCACCTCCGGCGTATAGCGGCCGAGAAAGATGCTGCCGGCGTTGCGGATATTCGGCAGCAGCGCGTCGGGATCGGCGACTGCCAGTTCCAGGTGCTCCGGCGCGATGGCATCGATCAAAACCGGAGCCTCCTCGGCCAGCTTCTCGACCAGCAGGATCGCGCCGTGGCGTTCCCAGGAGCGGCTGGCGATCTCGCTGCGCGGCAGGCGCTGCAGATGCAGATCGACGGCCCGCCGCACCGCCTCCGCGAAGCCGGCGTCGTCGGCGATGAGGATCGACTGCGCCACGCTGTCGTGTTCGGCCTGGCTCAGAAGGTCGGCGGCGATCCAGGCCGGATCGTTGTCGGCGTCGGCCACGACCAGGATCTCCGAGGGGCCGGCGATGGAATCGATCCCCACCTGCCCGAAGACCTGCCGCTTGGCTTCGGCGACGTAGGCGTTGCCGGGACCGACGATCTTGTCGACCGGCCGGATCGTCTCGGTGCCATAGGCGAGGGCGGCGACGGCCTGGGCGCCACCGACCCGGTAGACCTCGTCGACGCCGGCAAGCTGCGCCGCCGCTAGCACCAATGGTGCGGTCTTGCCGTCCGGCGTGGGCACCACCATCACCACGCGCGGCACGCCCGCCACCTTGGCCGGGATCAGGTTCATCAGAACGGAGGAGGGGTAGGCCGCCGTGCCGCCCGGGACATAGACCCCGGCGGCCGCCACGGCGGTCCAGCGGTGGCCCAGCCGGACGCCGAGTTGGTCGGTCCAGAGCGCGTCTTCCGGCCTCTGCTTGAGGTGATAGGCTTCGATCCGCGCCGCCGCCAGTTTCAGCGCGTCCAGCGTTTCGGGCGGGCAGGCCTCGGCTGCGGCCTCCAGTTCGCCTCGGGGAATGCGCAGGGTCTCGGGCGTCAGCTCGAGCCGGTCGAAACGCCGGGTGTAGTCGATCAGAGCGGCATCGCCGTCCTTGCGAACGGCAGAGACGATCTCGTGGACCCGTCCGGCCACATCCTCCTCCGGCGCGCGCGCTTCGGCCAGGAAGGCGGCGAAGACCGACTCGAAATCGGGGGCCGAGGTTTTGAGTTCACGTGGCATCGACGGCCTCCCGAAAACGTGCGATCCAGGGTTCTAGGCTCCGGCGCTCGGTTTTGAGCGCGGCGCGATTGACGATCAGGCGCGAGGTGATCTCCGCGATCTGCTCCACCTCCACCAGGTCGTTCGCGCGCAGGGTACTGCCGGTGGAGACCAAGTCGACGATGTGGCGGCTGAGGCCCAAGCCCGGCGCCAGCTCCATCGCGCCGTTCAGTTTCACGCACTCGGCCGTGACGCCGCGTGCGCGGAAATAGCGGCGGGCGATGTTCGGGAACTTGGTTGCGACCCGGACATGCTGCCAGCGCTTGGGATCGTCGCTCTCGGCCTGGTCCGTCGGTTCGGCGACGGCCAGACGGCAGTAGCCGATGCGCAGGTCGACGGGAGCGTAGATCGCCGGATAGTCGAACTCCATCAGCACGTCGGCGCCGGCCACGCCTAGCTGCGCGGCGCCGTAGGCGACGAAGGTCGCCACGTCGAAGGCGCGCACTCGGATGATGTCGAGTCCGGGCAGGTCGGTGGCGAAGCGGAGTTGCCGCGCCTTCTTGTCGAAAAAGGCGGGTTCCGGCGTAATGCCGGCGCGGTCCAGGACGGGGATCAGTTCGTCGAGGATGCGGCCTTTCGGCAGTGCGAGAACCAGGGGTCGGTCGGTTGTCATGAAACGCTTCGCTTGCGGGAGTTTCGCCTGTCGCTCTGGCCGGCCGTTTCGGATGTTTGCGGCAGACACGTGAAGACCCTTCACCAGGATTGGCCCCTGACTTAGCCTCTGCGGTCCCGAGGGTCCAGCCAGTGGACCTGCAGGACGGCCATGATGGCCCTTCGCGGATGCCTTTCGAGGCGTCAGGTAGTCGCGACGGCGTGGCGCGGCATATCCGCGGCTGGCCAGGGGTCGCCGATGTCCTCCAGATGACAGCGAATCTCGGTGACCTGGAGGCGCAGAAAGGCTCCGCCGGAAAAGTGGAAGGTGATGCGTTTCGGCTCGCTGGCGACGGTCAGCAGGTTCAGCAATGTGGACTTGCGGCTGCGCGGGAGATTGCGTGTGGCGACGGCCTTCACGCGATCGAAGATCAGGCCGCTGTGGGTGCGCCAGAAACGCGATCCTTTCGGCGTGGCGCCGTCCTCGAAGCGTGCGTCGGACTCTTCGCCCGCATCCGGAGCTGCCGCACCTGCGTGGTCGGCGGCGAGGCCGGCGCGTTCCCACATGAAGCGGTTGATCACCATCGCGAAGCGGCGTTCGCGCGGCAGGTAGTCCATCTGGCCCAGCGGGACGAGCGCGTCCTGCAGAAGGGCCGCCAAAACGTCCATATCGACCGCATCGTGGGCGCGCAGCTTCAGCCTTTCGGCCATGGTCTGCTATTCCCCGGTCCCATCGATGCCTTGCTGCGTCCTCAGTCGGCCCGTTCGCGCTGAATGTCGGCTCCGCAGGCGGCCAGCTTCTCCTCCAGCCGCTCATAGCCGCGATCCAGATGGTAGATGCGGTTGAGCTCCGTTTCGCCCTCTGCGGCCAGGCCCGCCAGCACCAGGCTGACCGAGGCGCGCAGATCGGTCGCCATGACCGGCGCGCCCAGCAGTTCCGGCCGGCCGCGCACGAGGGCGGAGGCCCCGTGCACCACGATGTCGGCGCCCAGCCGGGACAGCTCCGGCACATGCATGAAGCGGTTTTCGAAGATCGTCTCCGTCACCATGGCGGCACCCTCGGCCGTGGTCATCAGCGCCATGAACTGCGCCTGCAGGTCGGTAGGAAAGCCCGGAAAGGCCTCGGTCATGACGTCGGTGCCCGTCAGCCGGCCGTTGGCCCGTCGCACGCGCAGGCCGCGATTGGTCTCCTCGGCCTTCACCCCGGCCTTGCTCAGCGTCTCCATGACGGCCGAGAGATGCTCCGCCTTCGCGCCCAGCAGGTTCAGGTCGCCGTCGGTGATGGCGGCGGCCATGGCATAGGTGCCGGCCTCGATCCGGTCGGGAACGACGGCATGTTCCGCGCCACTCAGGCTCGAAACGCCCTCGATCCTGATGCGTTCCGTGCCGGCGCCCTCGATCTTGGCGCCCATCTTGATCAACAGTTCGGCGAGGTCGCCGATCTCCGGTTCGCGCGCTGCGTTCACCAGCTGCGTCTCGCCCTTGGCCAGACAGGCGGCCATCATCAGGTTCTCGGTGGCGCCGACCGAGACCTTGGGAAAGACCACCTCTCCGCCGACCAGGCCCTTGGGTGCCTTGGCCTTCACGTAGCCGCCGTCCAGCTCGATCTCGGCGCCCAGGGACTTGAAGCCCTCCAGGTGCAGATCGATGGGGCGCGTGCCGATGGCACAGCCGCCCGGCAGCGAAACCTCGGCCACCCCCTCGCGCGCCAGCAAGGGGCCCAGAACCAGCACGGAGGCGCGCATCTTCCGCACCAGATCGTAAGGCGCCACGGTTGACGCGATTTTCGGCGCCGCGATCTCCAGGACGCGGCCGCTGTGACAGTCGGGACCGCAGTGGCCGTTCAGATGCAGCTCGGCGCCCAGGCGCGTCAGCAGATTCGCCAGGGTCGAGATGTCCATCAGGTGCGGCAGGTTGGACAGGCGCACCGTGCCCGGCGTCAAGAGTGCAGCGGCCATCAGGGGCAGGGCGGCATTCTTCGCGCCGCTGATCTGGATATCGCCCGTGAGCGGCCGGCCGCCGCGAATAAGGATCTTGTCCATGTGGTCGGATGTCCCAAAGAGAAACTGCGTAGCGCGCCGGCCTTACTTGCGCCCCGTAGATCCTGGACCCCTCAGGTCTTGGATCTCCTAAGTCTTGGATGGGGCAGACCGTCGAACCAGACTGACACAAGCTTTGGCTTCTAGACCATCGGTGCACCCGGCTCAAGGTGGCCGGCCGCGCAGGCCTCTGCCTGAAAAGGCATCTGGCTGGGCGGAAAACCGGCTGCTATCCGCCTCAGCTGTCCTCAGTTTTGAATGTCGCGTCCTGCTGATCGAAGCCGTCCTGGTCGGGAGCGCCGCCGGGATCGGTGTCTGCCGGCTGGTCGCGGCGTCCCCGTGCCTGAGCTTTGCGGCGGCGCAGATTGGCGCGCAGCGCCTCTGCCAAGCGCTCCTCCCGTGTTTCGGGCTGCCGCTTCGGCCCGCGTTCTTTGCGGGCTAGCCTGCCGCCGACCTCTGGCGCATCTGTCATGATTTCAGCTTTGCCAGCCTCTTGCGGCAGGGTCAAGGCGACCCGGCGGCGTCTTCGGGGCGGCGCAGGCCAAAGCGGCGAGGCGCGGACCGAACCGAGAGGGCATCTCCGGGAGGCCAGAAAGAGCCTTGCACCCTCCCGACCCAAGTGGCACATAGAGCGCCTTCGCGCGAGGGGGGCGGCCGCCGAGGGACTTTCCCGCCGGCAATTTTACGAGCCGCCCGCCATCGTAACCCGGCGCTGCCGTAGCTCAGGGGTAGAGCACTCCCTTGGTAAGGGAGAGGTCGAGTGTTCAAATCACTCCGGCAGCACCACTCGATTTTCCTTAAAAATCAGGAATTCCGACGGCGGGTCGGCCTCTTTGTCTGGCCGGTTGCCTGAACGAAAAGAGCCGCCCCGGTGGGAGCGGCTCTTCGCGAATGGACGGGTGTTGCGTCCGTGATCTCGAAAGATCGGAAACTTAGGCCTGCCGTAGAGGTTGCTCCACGATCGACGAAAGCCCCTTGCACGCGACCCCCGTGCTCATTTCGCTCGACATTGGATCACCTCCTTTCTGCTGTTGAAGACGCTTGGCTTCACAGCCGGACGACTCGGCGAGTGCCGACGACCGACCGAGGTCAGCGTGGCAGGCTCGGCGCCGCTGTCAACGCAGAAAATGTTGGGGAGTCACCCGCATGGTTACCCCCACGGTCACCCACGCGACGCCCGCTGTTCGTGCAGCTGCATCCACTGCTGCAGCATCGGGCGCATTTGCGAGAGGTCGTAGCCGGCCTGGCCGGCGTCGGCGATCACCGCATCCACATCGCGTGCGTTGTGGCAGGTCTCGGCTAAGGCCCAGAGCGCCGTGGAGCGGGCGCCGGAGCGGCAGTGGGCCAGCACCTTGCCGCTCGATGCCTGAACCGCCGCGTGGAAAGCCTCCAGCGTCTCCGGCGAGAGCGACTGCGGCGTCATGGGGATGTAGCTGTAGGCCAGTCCCGCCGCTTCGGCGGCGGCCCGCACCGCGGCGGAGGTCGGCTGCTCGGGTCCGCCTTCGCCGTCCGGGCGGTTGTTGACGATGGCCGTGAAGCCCTCGGCCTTCAGGGCCTCGATATCTTCCGGCCCGATCTGTCCGCCGGCATGGACCTTGTCGTCCAGACGCTTGGTCTCGTCCATCTTTTCCCTGCTCCTCTCGCGCTTCGTTGGCCCGCTCTGTTCGATTGTCTCTGCACGTACGGGCAGCAGGCTCTCCCTGCAAGGGCAGGCCGCTCGACATCCGCGATCTTCGGGCTTGCCGTCACCCGCAAAAGTCATCATATAAGAAAAATTGAATATGATAAGATGAAGCGACAAGGGGCCAACCATGGAGGAGGGGCCAACCATGGAGATCGTGAACTTCACGCCTTACGCCGCCTTGGCCGGCGGCGCCCTGATCGGTCTCTCAGCCAGCTTGCTGATGCTGGCCAACGGCCGGATCGCCGGCATCTCCGGTATTCTCGGCGGCCTCTTCACGCCGGCGCCCGGGGACCGGGGCTGGCGCGTCGCCTTTGTGGTTGGGCTGCTGCTGGGTCCGGCGGCGGTCGGCCTGCTCGGCGGCGAGGTTCCCCTGCCGCAGTTTCAGAGCGGTACGCTCGGCATGATCGCCGCCGGCCTGCTGGTCGGCTTCGGCGTGCGGCTCGGCGCCGGCTGCACCAGCGGTCACGGGGTCTGCGGCCTGGCCCGCCTTTCGCCGCGCTCGCTCGTGGCCACCCTGATCTTCATGACGGTGGCGGTGGCGACGGTCTACCTGCTGCGCCACCTCGTCGGGAGCTGATGTCATGTCTCTCCGGACCGCCGCGCCGGCCGGCGTCTTCGACCGCTTCAAAAGCAACGCCCTGGCACTCTCGGCGGGTCTGCTGTTCGGCGCCGGGCTGACGCTGTCGCACATGATCGACCCGGCGAAGGTGGTTGGTTTTCTCGACCTCTTCGGCCGGTGGGATCCGTCGCTGGCCTTCGTGATGATGGGGGCGGTGACCGTCACCTTTCTCGGCTATCGCTTGGCCCGGGCGCAAGCGCGGCCCTGGGCGGCGCCGACCTTCGTGGAGCCGACAGGCCGGTCTCTCGATCTGCGCCTGATCGCCGGTGCGGTGCTTTTCGGCCTTGGCTGGGGGCTCGCCGGCTACTGTCCCGGTCCCGCGATCGCGGGTCTTGCCTTGGCCCAAGTGCCGACCTTGATCTTCGTCGTCGCCATGGTGGCGGGGATGCTGCTGTTCCGTGTCACCTTGGAAAAGCGAGCCTGACGCTTCCGGCGCGGTCTCTCTTGACGAGGTCGGCTTTGGCAGGGCCGGCCTTGGCAGGACCGGTTCAAAGCCGGCAGACTGCGGCTGCGATGATCCCTGGAGTTCCGAATCTTTGACTCTGTCTCAGCCGCAGACGGCGCGGGCGACGCCCTTTGCCTACAGGCCCTTGGACGAGGGCCCCTATCGATTGGCCATGGGGCTTCTGTCCCTGAAGCCCGATGCCTGGATCGAGATCGACCGCCACTACGACCGCTATCTGGCCGAGAAGCGGCGACTGTTGCAGGAGCGGCCGGACGAGGTCTTTGCCGCCCTGCCTGAGGCGGCGGCGGCCAGCGCGGAACTCCGCGACCTGCTGGTCGCGCATCTGACGCGCGTCTTTCCCGAGCGGTTCCGCCAGGACGGCGGTAGTCTCACGCGTCTTCCGGACGGCGCCCGTTTCGAGCTCGAGGGCGCCTTGCATCCCCTGGATCTGGCGGGCCGGCTGGTGCAGGAGGATCTCTGCCTGATGCAGCCGGGGCGGGAGGGCTACCGCCTGACCGCCGCGTCTCTCTGCTTTCCCACACGCTGGCGGCTGCACGACAAGCTGGGCCGGCCCATGGCGCAGATCCATGAGCCGGTCCCCTTCTACGGCGAGAAGCTGGCGCGCCCGGTCGATCTCTTCTTCGAACGCATGAAGTCCGACAAGCCTGTCTGGCGGCTGAACTGGTCTCTCACCGACGATCCCGAGCTGTTCCAGCCCAGCGGCCATGGCCGGATGGAGTGCGATCCGGGCATCACCTCGGCGACGGCCGGCGAGAGGATCTTTTTCCGTGTGGAACGGCAGACGCTCCGCCGTCTCCCGGATAGCGGCGCGATCTGTTTCGGCATCCGCGTCTATCAGAATCCCCTGTCCGATCTGGAGGGCGATCCGGCAGGCGCCGCCCGTCTGGCCGCCGCGCTGCGCCAGCTTCCGGACGCGGTGCTGCGTTACAAATCCATTAAAGTCTTCGACCGGCCGCTGCTGTCGTATCTGGACCGGATTGCCGGAACTGACGCGGCTCCCCAAGGTTCGAAAACAGGTGAGAAAGTAGATCCAAAATCTTGATATAATTTCATATTATTCCCTGGCGTAATCCGTCCTCCCGGACGCGCCGAACCTCTTGTTTCGGCTTGAGGCAGCGACTGAGGTTTTTGTGGATAAGGCTTGGGACAACTCGCTTTTCTGTGGAAAACGCTAGAGCGCGATCGTCTCGGGTGGAAGCGTTTGGCTTTCACCTGAGACGTGAATCGCTCTCTACACTCTACTCTAAGTGCCATCTGGACGGTCTGACGCGCTGCGGCCTTCACTCCTGGCCCAGCGGCGGGAGCGGAAGAGCCTCTGCCTCCGCGACCCGTTCCGGCCCCAGAAGCTCGCCTAGACGGTCGCGTTGCGTAGCGGCACCGGCGACGCCGGCCTCGGCGGCGGCGGCCAGCCAGGCGTAGGCGGTCAGCGGATCGCCGCCAGCGCTTACGTGCAGCACGCCGAGATTGAGACCTGCTTGCGCGAGCCCTTGGCGCCAGGCCTGGGTGTAGAGCTCCATCGCTGCTGCCCGGTCTCGCGGCAGGCCTTGCCCGGTCTCCGTCATCACGGCGAGGTTGAAGCTGGCCTGAGCGACTCCGGCCTGGGCGGCGGCCCGATAGAGCGCGGCCGACCGCTCGAGATCCGCGTCGCCGAATAGCCCCTCTTGCCAAGCCATTGCGGTCTTGAAGAGGGCGAGCGGATGCCCTCGTTCCGCCGCGGCCGCGTACCAGTCGGCCGCCGCTGCCGGGTCGGCGACCGTTCCGATGCCCTGCTCATGCATCTGAGCGGCCCGCAGTTTGGCTGCCAGGTCGCCTCGGGCGGCGCGCTCCTCGTACCAACTGACGCCGAGCCGCGTGTCCCAGGGCAGACTGTCCCAGAGAGGATCGCGTGCCTCTGCCGGGACGGTAAGCAACAGACCGAAAATGGAAAGGAGGAAAACTGGAAGGGAACCTGCGAAGGGCCGTTCAGTCGACCGAGACACCATCGAACCATCCGACTTTTCGCAAGTCCGCACCGGCTTGCGGCTTGGTGAAGCAATCGACCTCGGCCAAGGTCTGGTAGCACGCGCGCTCCGCCGTCAGCTGGGCGACCGCCGCATTCTGGTCCGCCGAATGCGAACAGGCACTCAGCAGGACCAGACCGGCCAGACCGAGTGAAATCGAAAGCCCTCGCATGCTCACCGTCACTCCCAAGGCACCCCTGAAACGGAAGCATAGGCAGGGATCAATCCCGGCGCCAGCTTCTCACGTCTTGAGGCGACGTCCACAGTTCGGCTCCCGAGACCTAACCCTTGAGATCGACGACGACGCGGCCGCGGACCTTGCCCTGCAGAATGTCGCCTGCGAGGCCCGGTAGGTCGGTCAGGGTGGCGTCCACCTCCATCCCGGCCAGCTTGTCGAGCGGCAGATCCTTCGCTAGCCGCTGCCAGGCGGTCTCGCGCTGCGGTTTCGGGCACATGACGGAGTCTATCCCCAGCAGATTGACCCCGCGCAGCAGAAAGGGAATGACCGTGGTGTTCAGCTCGTTTCCGCCCGCCAGGCCGACGGCGGCCACGGAGCCGCGATAGGCCATCTGGCTGAGAACCCGGGCCAGCATGGTGCCGCCGACAGCGTCGATACAGCCGGCCCAGCGTTCCTTGTCCAGGGGCCGGCTCGGCGGCTCCGCCAACTCGTCGCGCGGGACGATCTCGCTGGCGCCCAGGTCCGTCAGGTAGGCTTTCGCCTCGGGTCGCCCGGTCACGGCCGCAACCCGGTAGCCCAGTTTGGCCAGGATCGCGACGGCCACCGAGCCGACGCCGCCGGCTGCGCCGGTCACCAGGATCGGGCCGCTAGCCGGCTCGATGCCGTGCGCCTCCAGGGCCATGACCGACAGCATGGAGGTATAGCCGGCAGTGCCGATCGCCATGGCCTGCCGGCTCGTCAGGCCGCTGGGCAGCTTGACCAGCCAGTCGCCCTTGACCCGCGCCTTCTGGGCGTAGCCGCCCCAATGCAGCTCGCCGACGCGCCAGCCGTTCAGCACGACCCGGTCGCCGGGCTTGAAGTCGGCATGGCTGCTGTCGGCCACCGTTCCGGCGAAGTCCACGCCGGGGATGTGCGGGTAGCTGCGCACCAGCCGGCCCAGCCCCTTGAGAACCAGCCCATCCTTGTAGTTCAGGGTCGAGTAGTCGACCTCGACCAGAACGTCGCCCTCCGGCAGTCGCTCGATCTCCAGCTCCTCGAAGTGGACCTCGACCTTGCCGCCCTCGGCCTCGTGCAGCATCAGCGCATGAAACATCCTTGCCTCCCAGATGGCTTGGCTTGTCTGGTTTCTGTCGGACGGTCAGTCGGGAATCCACTCCTGCAGCACCAGTTCCAGGGTGATGCAGATCGGGTTGGCACCGCGCAAGAAGGTGCCGCCGTAGACCTTGGCGTCGCTGTCGGAGACGGTGCCCTGCAGCAGAGCGCGGGGTCGGTCCTCCTCGTCGGGCCGCAGCTCTCCGGCCAGTGTCAGGATCTCGATGCCCGGTCCCTCGACCGTGACGATCGAGGCGCCGTCGCCTTCGCCGTAGCCCAAAGCCGCATCGACCAGGCTGCCGACCGCTGCGCGGACGACGCCGTAGGCGATACCGGCCTCCGCCGCGGCGGTTTCGATGCCCTCGACCAGATCCTGGTTGGGTTTCAGCCGCACGATGGCGAGGCGGCCGAAACAGCCCTCCTCGAACTCCGCCTCCGCCAGAGTGTCGTTCACGTCTAGAGTATCGCTCACGCCGCCTGCTCCCCGGCCGGCTGGAAGATGTCGTAGTTGGTCTCGGCGTCGTAGGCCACTTGGAAGCCGGCGCCGGCGATGATCGTCACGAGAGCCGTCGCGCCCGCCGGCCCGAGCCTGCAGACCTTCGGCGGCAGATGGCCGCCATGGATGCGGCCCTCGCGGTCAACCACCACGGCATGGCAATGCAGCAGCGGTCCGCCGGCGGCATCCCGGCCCAAGATGCCGTTGCCGCCGATCAGCCGCACCGGGCCCGCCAGCGGTGTCGGGTCACCGTAGGTGGCGACCCGCTGGCCGCTGTCGTCGGGCTGTCCGGTCAGATACTGCATGTCGGAGAAGTCGCCGGCCACCAGCTGCAGGCCGGCATCAGTGATCCCGCGCGCGATCAGGGCCTCGGTCAGCCCGGTCAGCAGATCGGCGCCCTCGGACAGCCGCAGGCGCAGGTTGCCTCCGGCTTCGAGCGGCCGGACGACCCGCCGCGGGTCGCTGCCTTCGCCGGGATGCTTGAGCTGTCTCACGGTCCCTTGCCCTCCTGCAGCTCCCCACGGCTGTAGAGTTCCTGCCGGATCAGGTGCTTCGGCACCTTGCCGTAACCGGATTTCGGAAGGTCCGGCCAGAAGAAGACCCGCCGGGGCCACTTGTACTTTGCCAGCTTGCCTTCCAGAAAAGCGAGCAGCTTTCCTTCGTCGGCCTCTTGCCCCTCCTCCAGCACCGCCACGGCGATCCCGGACTCGCCCCAGCGCGGGTCCGGCACGCCGAGCACGGCGACCTCGCCGACGGCGGGGTGGCTCAGCAGAACCTCCTCGGCCTCGCGCGGATAGACGTTGGATCCGCCGGAGATGTACATGTCGGAGGCGCGGCCGGTGATGAAGAGGAAGCCGCGCTCGTCGGTCCGGCCCAGATCGCCGGTATGGAACCAGCCCTCCTTCAGCGCCTTGGCGTTGGCCTCGTCGTTCCTGTAATAGCCGCCGAAGACGGCGGGGCCGCGCACGCAGATCTCGCCGTCGAGGCCGGGGCCGAGCCGTCGGCCCTGCGGATCCTTGATCGCGATCTCCATTCCCGTGCGCGGGTAGCCGCAGGAGCCGACCGGCATCTTGGCGTCGTCGCTGTCGTGCAGCTCGCGCGGGAGCACGGTGATGTTTCCGGTCACCTCGCCCAGCCCGTAGTACTGAACGATGACCTTGCCCAGCTTGGTCAGGGCTTCCTTCTGGTCCTCCCGGTACATCGGGGCGCCGGCGTAGATCACGTACTTCAGGCTGGAATGGTCGTAGCGGTCGACCGCCTCGTGGCGAACCAGCCGGGTCAGGATCGTCGGCACGGTGAAGAGGTTGGTGACCCGATACTCTTCTACCAGCCGCCAGCATTCGGCCTCGTCGAAGGCGGTCGTGCCGGGGATGACCGAGCAGGCGCCGCGCGCGACCTGGGGCAGGGCATGGGCGCCCGCGCCGTGGCTGAGCGGTGCCACCACCAGGGAGACGTCCTGGGGACCGGTGTCGGGCATCAGGTCCGCGATGTGGTTGGTGACCACGAAGGCCATCTGACCGTGGGTCAGCACCCCGCCCTTGGGCTTGCCGGTGGTGCCGGAGGTGTAGAAGAACCAACAAGGATCGTCGCGCGAGACCTCGGCCTCGAAACCCTGCGCGCCAGCGTGCTCGGCGATCAGCGCCTCGTAGGCTTCCTCGCCCGGCCGCGGCTGGCCGATGGCGATGCGCCGTTGCAGCCCGGTGGCATCGGCGTGCTCTGGAAAGGCGTCCTCGTAGATTAGGGCCTTGGCGTCGCTGTTGCTGGCCAGATAGGCGACCTCGGGCGGCGTCAGGCGCACGTTGGTCGGAACCCAGACGGCCCCGAGCTTGAAGGCAGCCCACTGGCTTTCGAACAGCTGGTTGCAGTTGCGCGCATGGACCAGCAGCTTGTCGCCCCTGCCGAGCCCGCGCGCCGCCAGGGCGGCGACCAGCGCGTCGACCCGCGCGTCGATCTCGGCCCAGGTCCAGGACTGTGCGCCCCAGACCAGCCCAGGACTGTCGGGCAGCCGCCGTGCCACGTCGGACAGCAGCCGGCCCAGATTCATCACGTCGCCCATGTCGGCGTCTCGCCGCTCCCTGATCGTTTCTTTCTTTGTCGCGAGTCTTAGCACCGGCGGGGTGCGACGTCACGAGCCCGCATGCTGGGGGTGATGGCGCAAAGAAAAACGGCAGAGCGCGGACCGCTCTGCCGTTCGTAAGGGTCTCCGAAGACCCGTCTCATTGGTCGCGAAGGACTAGGATTTCAGCGGTTCCAGGATCGAGACGTAGTTGGCCACGGCCGCGCCGCCCATGTTGAAGATGCCGGCCAGGTCGGCGTTTTCGATCTGCATCTCTCCGGCGGTGCCGGTCAGCTGCATGGCGCAGAGCGCGTGCATCGACACGCCGGTGGCACCGATCGGATGACCCTTGGACTTCAATCCGCCGGACGGATTGATCGGCAGCTTGCCGTCCTTCTTCGTCCAGCCCTCCAGGGCGGCCTTGGCGCCCTGACCCTGGGGTGCGAGACCCATGGCCTCGTACTCCAGCAGTTCGGCGATGGTGAAGCAGTCGTGAGTCTCGACCAGCTTCAGGTCTTCCAGCTTGGTACCGGCGGCGGCATGAGCCCGGCTCCAGGCCTCGCTACAGCCCTCGAACTTGATGATGTCGCGCTTCGATAGGGGCAGGTAGTCGTTGACCTGCACGTTGGCGCGAAAGCGCACGGCCTTGCCCAGCGTCGCAGCCGTTTCTTCGTCGGTCAGCACGATGGCGGCGGCGCCGTCGGACACCAGCGAGCAGTCGGTGCGCTTCAGTGGGCCGGCGACATAGGGGTTCTTGTCGCTGACGCTGCGGCAGAAGTCGTAGCCCAGATCCTTGCGCATCTGGGCGTAGGGGTTGGCGACCCCGTTGGCGTGGTTCTTGGCGGCGATGGCCGCCAGCGCGTCGGACTGGTCGCCGTGGCGCTGGAAGTACTGATTGGCGATCACGCCGAAAACGCCGGCGAAGCCGCCCTCGATCTCGCTCTCCTCCTTGACGTAGGAGGCCTTGAGCAGGGTCTGCCCAATCTCAGCGCCGGAGATGCCGGTCATCTTCTCGACGCCGACCACCAGCACGAAACGGCCCTCCTTCGCGGCGAGGGTCTTGAGGCCCTGGCGGATGGCGGCGGAGCCGGTGGCGCAGGCGTTCTCGACCCGCGTCGCCGGCTTGAAGCGGAAGGCGTCCGAGGTCTGCAGAACCAGAGAGGCCGGAAAGCCCTGGGGCGAGAAGGTCTCGCCGTAGGTGCCCAGCACGATCTCGTCGATGTCGCCGGGCTCCAGGCCCGCATCCTCGACCGCCTGGATCGCGACCTGGGCGATCAGGGATTCGACGTCGTCCTCGGCATGTTTGCCGAACGGCGTATGGGCCCAACCGACGATGCAGCCGCTCATGGTGTCCGTCCTCCCGCTGACTTTGCCTTGATGTTATGGCGACAGATATAGCCGGTCGCGCGGTCGGCTACCAGAGCGGCTCCGGCACAAGGCTTCTGAAAAGACTGAAGCGCAGGTTTAGTCGTCGTCCTCATCCTCGAAACTGCTTTCCTCCTGCGGACCGAGCAAGCTGCCACAGGCCAACTCGTAGCCGTCGGGGTCGCGCAGGGTGAATTCGGCGACGCCGTAGGCCTGTTCCTCTACCGGTCCCGGCGTGTAGCCGCGTTCGGCAAGCTCGTCATGGGCGGCTTGAGCGTCGGGAACATAAAAGTAGAGCAAGGTATCGCCGTAGCTCGGACGCTTGCGCCGAGCGTCGCTGTCCGTTTCCTCCGGGCGGTTCAGCATCAGCGAGATATCGCCGTGGCGGATCAGCGCCCAGATCGGTTTGCCGTTCATGTCGTGCCGGTTCTCCACCGTGAAGCCGAGCGCGTTGCGGTAGAAGTCCAGACTCGCATCCAGATCTTCCACGTTAATCAAGGGCACCAAGCGATTGAGAAGCATGACTTTTTCCTCCCCTTTTGCGGCGCACCCGAGGTCTGTTCCCGGCTGCCTCCGCACGGATGCATAGGAATGCGGGGCTACCGGGGCAATCGCCAATTCGCGATGACGTCACCTCTCCACCGGTGTGAGGCTCCCTCTGCGGTCCCGAGGCCGGTCGCGCCTCAAGGGTGCATCGTCTCAGGACCCGCAGGGAGGACGTCATTGTCGATGACCAGCCGATCCGCTAAACCATTCCGTGCAGTCGGTAGATAGCTCGTGCGCTACGGTCCAAAGAATTACTTCATAACTATAGTATTAGAGTGAGATGCGTTTCGGGGTGTTCTGGTTAGTTAAAGCTGTAACTCAACGTCGCACCGCGAGTCTTGCCGCCAGATTTTTGGCGGTCCTCGCCGTTGTTCTGCAGGTTTCTCTCCCGGGTACACTCGCTCTTGCCGAAGCGAACGGCCTCGACGTTTCGCGGTTCATCTGTGGGTCGTCCGGGCAGGTTTCGGCTGAGGCGCAGGCAGCGATCGAACAGCTCGCGCAGCTTCTCGATGACGAGGCGCCAGATCACCAGCCCTTCGACGGGCACTGTCCCTACTGCACCCTTGTTCAGCTCCCGCCTGTGCCGGAGCCCGTTCCGACGGCGGAAGCTGCAGACTTTACGGCCAGCACGGCTTACGTGCGTTACGAACCTGCCGCTTTCCTGCGCGACGTCCGGGGAGCGCCTTGCCGGTCGCGCGGACCGCCATCTTACCTCTGAAGGAAAGACAATCGACCGGCACCGCCTTGGGTGCCGTCTCTGGGCATGCCGTCTCTGGGCATGCCGTCTCTGGGCACGCCTTCTCGCCTTGCGCGGCCCGCCTTCAGTTCGTGAGACGCTCCCATGACCCCGAAGTTCTATCGTCGCTTCCTCAGCGGGGCGACGGTTGCCCTGATTGCCGCTCCGGCCTTCGCCCAGAACACCTTTGCCCAGAACACCTTTGCCCAGAACACCGAAGCACCTTCACCGCAAATCGATGAAGCTTCGGAGCCTGAAGCCTCGACGGAGTTTATGAGGCTCGATCCTATACGCGTCCCGGGTGCTCATTCTCCTCAAAACGAGGCACAGGAAAGGCTCGATCTCCGCGCCGGAGGCACGTCGGTGATCGGTGCAGATGCTTTTGAAGACACTCGCGCGACGACGCTCAGCGACGTTCTTTCTTTCGCCCCGGGTGTCTTGACCCAGACCCGCCACGGCGAGGAGACACGTCTGTCTATCCGGGGCTCGGGCATTCAACGTGGCTTTCAGCTTCGCGGAATACAGCTTTACCAGGACGGTATTCCACTGAACTTGGCCGACGGGGGAGGCGATTTTCAGTCGATCGATCCGCTGGCGCTGGAGTTCGTCGAAATCTGGCGGGGCGCCAATGCACTCGAATACGGATCCAGCTCCCTTGGCGGTGCGATCAACTTCGTCACTCCGACCGGGCGAACCGCGCCGCCGCTGGCGCTCCGGCTCGATGCCGGTTCCTTCGGGCAGCGGCGTGGTCACGTCCAGCTTGGCGGCGCGCATGGCAGCCTCGATGGCGTTCTCGGCCTCACGGTCAGCGAACAGCAGGGCTGGAGAGATCAGTCGGAAACCAGCGCCACCAGAGCGTCGGCAAACCTCGGCTACCAGCTAAGCGAAGCGTTGGAAGCGCGCCTCTTTCTCAACTACGTCGACTCCGAAATGGAGTTGCCGGGGCCTCTTTCTCTCTCCGAGATCGAGGACGACCCGCAACAGGCCGGGCGCAACTACCGCGAACGCGATGCTGCGAACGACTACACGATGAAGCGAGTTGCCGCGCGGCTTTCATGGGCTCCGGTCGAGGTTGGCGAAGTCGTTACCTCGATCTTCTATTCCGAGAGGGACCGCTATCATCCCACGGTCTTCGGAGTTCTCGATCAGGATGCGCGGAACATGGGGTTGGATGTGCGGGGCGTCTTCGACTTCGCCGACAGCGATGCGACGCGACGGCTCGTGGTCGGCGTGGCCGCCGCGCGTTATCTCGGCGAAGAGGATCGCTTCAGGAACGCGGGCGGCGAACGGGGCAGCTTTCGTGGACGGACCGATCTCGACGGGCGAACCTATGTCGCCTATGCCGAATACTCACACGGTCTGACCGACGCCCTGACGCTTCAGGCGGGCGCACAGATTACCCGTGCCGAGCGGGAACTGGACAATCGGGCTTCGCCGGCCCAAAGCTACGATGAATCGTTCGACGGGTTCAGCCCGAAGATCGGCATCCTCTACGACATCACCGAAGACGATCAGGTCTACGCGAACGTCAGCCGCAGTTTCGAACCCGCGCCCTTCGGAGAAGCGCGGGTTCTGCCCGATCTGCCGCTGCCGGATGCGCAGACGGCCACGACCTATGAGATCGGCTGGCGTCGCCGGACCGGCGGGGTGAATATCGAAGCGGCCGGCTTCTATTCGAAGATCGACAACGAGTTCCTGGCGCTTGTCGACGAAAACGGTGCCTCCCTCGGGACCACGAATGCCGATTCGACGGTTCATCTCGGTTTTGAGCTCGGTGCAAGCCTGCCGTTGAGCGATACCTTGGACTTGCAGGCCAGCTATCTTTGGAGCGACTTCCGCTTCGACGATGATGTCACCTTCGGCGACAACGACTTGGCCGGTATTCCGCCTCACAGCCTAAACGCACGACTGTCCTGGACGCCGCTGTCCTGGCTGACGATCTCGCCCATGGTCGAATGGCGCGGCGGAACGACCTGGATCGACCATGCCAACACGGTTGGGGACGACGGCTATGCGCTCTTGCATCTTGGGCTCTCCGGCGATCTGCCCGGTGCACCGGAGTCGGGATTCGAATGGTTCCTGGACGTCCGGAACCTGACCGATGAGGAGTATATCTCCACGACGCTCGTGCGGGACGACGTGAACGGCGCCGACAGCGCGAGCTACTTCCCCGGCGATCCCCGTTCCATCTTCGGCGGCATACGCTGGAGGTACTGACGAGCGTGCAATGAAAATCTGTCGGAGTAATCACGGCATTTGCTGAAGCGCCATCACACCCGGATGTCGGTGCCCGCGTCGCCAGGTTTCTTCGCCAGGGGAGGTCCGGCCAAAACCTCCAGGGTCAGCTGCCAGCGTTCGGTCGCCTTGGCGGCCGTGTAGCCCTGCTCGTAGGCCGTGCGACCGGCGGCCGCCAGGCGGTCGGCCTGCAGCGGATCCACCAGCAGCCGGTCGACCGCCAAAGCCAGGGCGTGGGGATCGTCGGGCGCCACCAGCAGGCCGTCGCGGTCGTGGCCGATCAGCGCGGCCGGGCCGGGCGCTGCCAGGGCGACGGTGGGGCGGCCGGCTGCCCAGCAGGAGATGACGGGCAGGCCGATGGGGTCGTCCTGCCGGGCGATCACGGCCAGGTCGGCGGTGGTCACCGCCGTTTCGGCGTCGTCCACCAGCCGGACTCGGTCGGTCAGGCCGGCTTGGCGGATCGCCTTCTTCAGACGCTTGGTCCTGCGCCCATAGGGCAGCAGCCAGAGCCAGACATCGGGCAGCTCGGCCCAGGCGTCGAGCAGCAGGGCGGTGCCGGAGCGGTCGCGTGCGGGGACGGCGACCAGATCCACGCCCTCCGGCGTGTCCCAGCGCTGGCGCGCCAGGGGGCTGGGACCGCCCGTCGTGGCCGGTTCCGGCACGACCGGTGCCAAGAGCCCCACTTCGTCCGGTGGCCAGCCCTGTTCGCGGGCGTAGTCGACCAGGTCTTGGGTCGGTGCCACCAAACGGCGCGCACCGGCGTGGGCGAAGGGCGCGATATCCTCATAGCCCATCAGGATGCCCAGACGGACGGTCTTGCCGTTCGCCGCCCGGTCGAGACCCGGGCGCGGCCGGTCGAGTGCGCGCGCCGCCTCCGCGCCCCAGATCAGCACGAGGTCCGGCCGCACGATGGCGATCTCGTCGGCGATCCGGCGGCGCGTGACCAGATCCATGAAGCTGCGATAGGGCGCCGTGCGCTGTCCGACTCCGCTGCCGGACAGGGCGGGGGCCCAGTCGGCGGAGACGACGGCGCGCTGGATGAAGGGCGGTGCCGAGTCCTCGCCGGCCATGGCCGCGAGTGCGCTCAGCAGCGCCACGACGGTTTCGCCTTGCGGCGAGGCGGCGGGGGCGGCGCAGAGATGCAGGCAGCGTAGCAGAGGGAGTCTCCCCTTGAGGCTTCGGGTGCCGCAGTCTGCGTCAAACAAGGTTTCCGGATCGTTGAGGCGGGTGCAGAGCCCGGCTCGCTCTGCTATCCAGGGCGACGCCATGTCCCTGAAAGCTTCAGATTCCCAAGGTTCTCCGGAAAGCGCTTCGTCCGCGAAGGCATCGGCGGTGCACCCCGCGACTGCCCCGCAGGAGCGCATTTTGGCGATCAAGCTGAGTGCCTTCGGTGACTTCATCCTGTCCTTGCCGGCCTTGCAGGCTATCCGGAGCGCTCATTCCCAGGCGGACATCACCCTGCTGACGACGGCCCCCTTCGTCGGTCTGGCCGAGGCCAGCGGCCTGTTCGATCGGATCTGGGTCGACCGTCGTCCCTCTGTCTGGCGGATTTGCGCCTGGGCCGACCTGCGCGCGCGCCTGCGCGGCGCCGGCTTCGACCGGGTCTACGACCTGCAGCGCAACGACCGCACGGCGCTCTACTTCCGTCTGCTCGGTCGGCCCAAGCCGGAGTGGGTCGGGATCGTTGCCGGCGCCAGTCACCGCTATGGCGCCATGAACGACCAGCGTCACATCGCCGAGCGTGAAGGCGAGCAGCTCGCGCTCGCCGGCATTGCCGTTCCGGAGCGAGCCGATCTCGCCTTTCTCGACGGCGACCTCTCCGCCTTCGATCTGCCCGAGCGTTTCGCACTGTTGGTTCCCGGTTGCGCGCCCAAGCGGCCGGAGAAGCGCTGGCCGGCCGAACGCTACGGCGGTCTGGCGACGGCCCTGGTGGAACGGGGGCTCCGACCGGTCCTGATCGGGACGGCGGCCGAGGCGGAGGCGCTCGACCGGATTGTTGCGCTCTGCCCGCAGGCGCTCGATCTGCGCGCACGCACCTCCATCGGACAGATCGCGGCCCTGGCACGGCGCGCGGAGCTGGCCGTCGGCAACGATACCGGGCCGATGCACGTCATCGCCGCCGTCGGCTGCCCGACCCTGTCGCTCTTCTCCCGCGTCTCCTTGCCGGTGAAGGTCGCACCGCGCGGCCCCTCCACGGCTTGGTTGCAGCGGCCGGAGTTGGCGGACCTAGGCTTGGCGGAGGTCCTGGAGGCCGTTCAGAAGCTGGGTCGCGGCACCGGTAACCGCGCCGACGTCTAGATCCGCAAGCGTCTCGCCCTTCGCTGCCCGCAGCTCGGCCGTCTCCGGCCCCCAGGGCGCAACTCCCGAGGTTTCGCTTGAAGCTCCGGCCGGGCTGAGGAGAGCCAGGGTCGGACAGCCCGCCGCCGCCGCCAAGTGCAGCAGGCCGGAGGCCGTGCCGAGATAGAGACCGCAGTGCCGCAGCGCCGCCGCGAGCACGGGCAAGGGCGCGCGGCCGACCCAATCGAGCCGCCGTTCGCGCGGCAGGCGGGCCAGCAGCGGGTTGGCCAGAACCCGCTCGTGTTTCTCCGCGACCACCGCAATGCGCGCGTCGGGCAGCGGGCCGCCGGGGGACGTCAGGGCCAGGGCCGCCTCAGCGAAACGCTCGACCGGCCAGATGGCGGCCTCGTCTTCGCCCGCCGGACCGACTGCCAGGAGCGGAAGACTGCCACCGCCGTTCGAAAGGCTGTCCGTCGGCAGGAGTCGCGTGGCGGCCTTGCGGTGCGCTTCGGCGAGCCAGAGCGGGAGGCGCTCGGGCGGCGGCAGGCCTAGAAGGTCGGCGAACGCGACCACAGGATGGAACGCCGGGTCGGGCGTTTGAGCGGCCAGCCGCTTCCGTTTCACCAAAAGGGAGGTGAAGAGAGTGGGGCGGAGGTCGACAACCAAAGACCAGGAGGTCGCGGCCGCCCTCAGCCAAAGCGTCAGTATCTGCCGGCGGCTGGGCGTCGGCTCCAGCAGGCGAATGCGGTCGAGTCTGGGCATGGCGCCGTAGAGCGGCGCGGTCAGGCGGTTCGCGACGAGCGTGAAGCGCGCCTCCGGATAGCGGTCCTGCAGCAGCGCCAGAGCGCCGCCGGCCAGTACCGCGTCCCCGAGCCGGGTTGGGAGAACCACCAGAATTCGCATAGCTGCCGGCTGTATGGCAGGCGGCGTTCAGCTTGCCAAGTTGCCTGCGGTTTCCCATCTGCCAGGCAAGCAAAACGGCGAGGGAAGGGCGATCATGAGTAAGCTGTCGGCACATGTGATGGAGGGGCGCGGCCTCTTGCAGGTCGGCGGCGCGGACGCTCGCAGCTTTCTCCAGGGCATCGTGTCCAACGACGTGGAGCGGGTCGCACCGGAGCGGGCGATCTGGGCGGCCTTCCTGACGCCCCAGGGCAAGTACCTGCACGACTTCCTAATGGCCCAGGGTCCCGAGGGAACCCTTTGGCTGGACTGCGAGGCGGAGCGTCGGAACGACCTGCTCAAACGCCTCAAGCTCTACAAGCTGCGCAGCAAGGTGCAGCTCACCGACCGGACGGAGGAGCTTGCCAGTCTGGTGATCTGGGGCGACGGCGCGGTCACCGCGGCCGACCTGCCGGCCGAGGCGGGGGCGGCGCGCGCCTTCCAGGGCGGCAGTCTCTTTGTCGATCCCCGTCGCGCGGAGCTGGGCCTGCGGGCGCTGATTCCCCGTTCGGCTCTGGACGCGGCTCTGGCCGAGCTGGATGCCGAGGCGGTCGACCTGGCGGCCTGGGAGCGCGCGCGGATCGCCGCCGGTGTGCCCGACGGCAGCCGCGACATGCAGGTGGACAAGGCGATCCTGCTGGAGAACGGCTTCGACGAACTGGGCGGCGTGGACTGGAGCAAGGGCTGCTACATGGGGCAGGAACTGACCGCACGCACCAAGTATCGGGGCCTGATCAAGAAGCGCCTGCTGCCCGTCGAGATCGCCGGCCCGGCCCCGGAGCCGGGCACGCCGGTTACTAAGGACGGCAAGGAAGTGGGCGAACTCCGCTCCGTCGCGGACGGCCTCGGACTCGCGTTGCTGCGCCTGGCCGCACTGGAAGACCTGGCCCCGGAGACGCTGCTCGCGGGCGACGCCCGGCTCACGCCGAAGAAGCCAGACTGGGCCGCCTTCTAGCTCAGCCCGAAGCGTTCTTTCAGCAGGCGGTCGAGGTCCGAGAGGCGGGCGAAGGCGGAAAGGCCGGGCGGCAGAGACAGCTCGCCGGCCGCCCCCAAACCTGTGGTTCCGAAACGCTCGCGCAGGGCCTCCGTCAACCAGCCCTCGGCCTGGTCGCGGCGGCGCTTTGTCAGCCGGTCCGTCTCCTGTAGCCAGGTATGGTGACGGTCGAGCGCCGCAACCAGGTCGGCAAGACCCTCCCGAGTCTCGGCGGAGACCGCACGGGCTTCGACGGACCAGCCGGTCTCCGCCTCGCTGAGGCCGAGCGCGCCGCGCAGGTCCGCCAGAGCGCGCCGGGCCGGTGCGCCGGTGTCCGCCTTGGTGACCACGGCCAGATGGGGAATCTCGACGATTCCCGCCTTCATGAACTGGAGCGAGTCGCCGCTGCCGGGCTGGACGCAGAAAACCACGGTGTCGACCACGCCGGCCACGTCGGTCTCGGACTGGCCGACGCCGACCGTCTCGATCAGCACTCGGTCGAAAAGCGCGCGCATCAGCACCATGGCGGCAACGGTCTGATCGGCCAGCCCGCCCAGACGGTCGCGGGCGGCCATCGAGCGGATGAAGAGACCCGCGTCGCCGCCGTTGCTGGCCAGCCTTACCCGGTCGCCGAGCAGCGCGCCGCCGGAGCGTTTCGACGAGGGGTCGACCGCGATCACGCCGACCGTGAGCCCGGCCGCGCGGTAGGCGCCGATCAGCGCGCCGGTCAGCGTCGACTTGCCGACGCCCGGAGGGCCGGTCAGCCCGATCGTCTGGCTGGCTGTCCGACTGTCGGCTGGACCTCCGGTCGGGTCCAGCGCCTCGGCCTCCGCTTCGGCCAGAAGGGACAGCACCGCCGGCGTCTCGGGTGCCCGCTCCAGTTGGGCGAGCGCCCTGGCCAGGGCCGGCTTGCCGCCGTGCCGGAGCTGCGCGAGCGTTAGCTTTTCGCTGACGGTCTCGGTCATGGGTCAGACAAAGCAGAGCGGCGCGCGCTCGGCAAGTCCGCTTCCCGCCCTCTAGCTCTCCCGACCATCGACTTTATCCCTGGGCCGTAAGCCGCTACACCCCACGACCATGGATCGAACGCTCTTCTTCGGTGTCGTCGCCGGGCTCGGTCTGGCTGCCTTGTTGGCAGGCTGGGCGCTGGGCTGGCCGGGGCCGGCTTTGGTCGCCGCGGCCGGGGCCTGGGCCAGGATTCAAATGCGGCTCGGCGAGGTGGCCGGCCGAGCGGAGGCGCCGCCGGACAGCCTGACGGCGGCCCTGCCGTGGGGCGCAGCGCTGGCCGCGGTGCTCGCGATCGTCTGGATCTTCTTGGCGGGCTGAGCGCCGCGCGTCATGCTGGGGCCATGGCGACATCTTCCCAAGACACATCGAACAGGGGCGCAGGCGCCCAGAGGCCGGCGGTTGGTGAGACCGTCACGCATCACTATGCCCGGTCGGGCAGCTTGGCGCAGCGCCTCCTCGACATCGCCCAGGGGCTGCGTGGTAGCGGCGATCCCACCGTCGACGATCTGGCGCCGCTCGACCATTTCCATATGCGTGGCGTGGAGGCGACGGCCGAGTTCGCTGAGATGGTCGTGCCGAAGCCGGGGCAAACCTGCGTCGATCTGGGCTGCGGGATCGGCGGGCCGGCGCGTTGGCTGGCCGCCCATTGCGGGGTCCAGGTGCTGGGCGTCGATTTGACGGAAAGCTACTGTCGGGATGCCGGCCTTCTCAGCCGGGCCGTCGGTCTGTCGGACGCGGTGCGTTTTGCCTGCGCCGACGCCACGCGGCTGCCTCTGGCCGAGGACTCGGTCGATCTGGTCTGGACGCAGCACGCCGCCATGAACGTGCCGGACAAGGCGGCGCTCTACCGCGAGGTGGCACGTGTTCTGAAGCGCGGGGGCCGTCTGGCGCTACACGACATCATGGCCGGGCCGGAGGGGGCGCCGCATTTCCCGGTGCCCTGGTCCAGCGTGCCCGAAGGATCCTTCCTGCTGCCCTCCGGTAAGATCCGCGAGCTTCTGGCGGAGGCCGGGCTGACGGAGCTGGTCTGGCACGACCATACCGCCGACGCCTTGGCCTGGGTCCATCGTCGCCGGGCCGATCTGGAGGCGGGCAAGCCGCGCCCGCCCGGACCGCAGGTCCTCCTCGGCGAGGCCTTCAAGCAGATGTCGTCGAACCTTACCCGCAGTCTCGAGGAGGGCCGGGTCACCGTGCACATGGCGCTGTTGGAGACGTCTTAGCCTCTCGTCTGCGACTAATCGGCGGTGGGGTCGGGAATCCAGCCGACCGCGACCGCATCGCCTTCGTAGGGCGAGGGGACGGCTCGGGCGAAGAGCGCGGCTTTGAGTGCGGCTGTGTCGAGATCCGGATCGGCCGCCAGCAGACGCGCGGCCAGAGCGGCGACGCGCGGCACCGCGTAGCTGGAGCCGGAGGCCCGGCCGGACGCCCCCCGGAAATCGACGACCGGCAGGTTCTCGGCCGGGACCATCAGGTCCACGCTGTCGCTGCCCCAGTTGGAGCCGGGCGCCAGCCGCCCGAAGCCGTCTGCCGAGGTGACCACGACGAGAGTCGGCAGATCCAGTGCGGCGGGCCAGAGCGGGGCCTTGTCGAGGTCGCGTCCGTCGTTACCGGCGGAGACGACCGCCAGCAGCTGGGGATGGGCCTCCAGCGCCTCGGCGAAGGCGGTCCAGTCTTCCGGATCGCGGCTGCCGAGCGGCATCGCCAGAATGCGGGCGCCCGCCGCGGCTGCGCGTTCAACCAGCGCGCCCAGCCGTGTCATGTCCGGACGGGGATAGCGGTAGGGGATGAGGGCCGCCGTCGGGGCCTCGCGAACCAGGACGGAGGCGACCGCGCTGCCGTGGCGGATCGGCTGAAAGGCGCTGCGGCCGAAGTCACCGTCGTAGGGCAGGGGGTCCAGGTCCCAGAAATCGTAGCCCAGAGGCCGCCCCTCGGGATCGCGGGCCAGGCGGTCGCGGTAGAGCGGCAGGTCGTAGGCCAGGCCCGAGTCGACCAGTGCCACGCGCGGGCCGCCGGGGTCGCGGCCCTCCGGCCAGGGCGCCTGTAGGGTTTCGCGCCAGCGCAGGCTTTCCAGATCGCCTTCCAACTGTTCCAGCGTGACGGGACGCCCCGCCTCGTGGATCAGCCGTCGCCCGGCGAAGACCTGGCAGTCGCTGCCCGCGATGGCCTGCAGGACGGGGCGTGCCTGCGCGTCCGTGCGCTCGTGATACTCGGCCGTGAAGCGCCGCAGTTGTCCGCCGGGTTGCAGACGCCTGAGCCGCAGCTCGCCGTTGCCCGGCAAGGCGAAGATCTGCTCCAGCGACACGGTCTGGCCGGCGGGTCCCCGCGCGTTTTCCTCTAGCAGCCAGGCGCCAGGCAGCTGCATTTCCGCCTCGATCCCGGACAGCGGGCCGGCACCGCAAAGCCGGTCGACGGCCAGCAGCAGCCAGCCGCGCGGCGTCGCCGGCTCATGCGCCTGCGCTGAGGGCAGGGTGCCCAGCGCGGCCAGCACGCCGAGCGACAGCAGCAGAACGAGTCTCCCAGCGGATCGCCGTGCCAGGCGGAGAGAGAGGTAAGCTTTTTTAAGAGCTATCGGCATGTCGGTGGCAGCTTCGCCGGGCGGCCGTACAACGTCAATTCGCTCTGCCGGATGCCGAAGGGCGGAGTGCTGCGTTAACCTTGACGCCGCGCCTCTAGACAGGCCTCGCCCGATTGCCTATACACGCTCCCTCGCTAGGCAGCGCGCCGGTTTCCATACCAACACCGAGCGCCCGATCTTCAAGAGAGATCCCGGCCCCGGCGCCCAGGTAGCTCAGTTGGTAGAGCATGCGACTGAAAATCGCAGTGTCGGTGGTTCGATTCCGCCCCTGGGCACCATCTTTTCTTTCCAACCATCTTGTCGCGATGTCGACACCAGCGCGTCTTGTTACGCCCCACAGTGTGGACGGACGTCAAAGATGCAAGTCTCTGCTTGCACGCTGTAAGTGTATAGCCGTCCGTTCGTTACGGTGTCTCGGACCCTGAGGCTATGGCGCTTGCCGCGACCCCGTCCGAAGGAATCAAATTTCTCAGAGATCGATTCGCTATTTGTTAACCATATTTTTTCTCTGCTCTTTGTTTTGGTTAGTTTTGATTTAAAATTCGGAATAACATTCAAATTTGTTTTTTATAAAGTTCCCATCATTTGATTTGGCTGCTACCCAATAGTTGAAGTTGTCCAGGGTGCATGGGGATCTGGCGCTGTTTTCCCGCTTCGGAGTTTCTCGGTTTCCACGCGCTCTTCTCTAGCATAGGGCGTGCGATCTCCATCCGTTTGGAGTGAAGCCACGAGACCGGATCGCACGTAATCGGATCGTTCTGGGCGGTCCGCCGGATGAGGTGCGCCCTTCGGCGTTTCTCCGGGCTTTTGACCTGCCTTTGGCGCGAAGTGCGTCGGGGCGACGACGCAGTCTGTTGGGGGCGGTTTTCATGAAGGTCGGTCTCTGTTTTATCGTCTTCTCTCTCGTCGTTGGCTTGGGCGCGGCAGCGCTTCTGCCGCGCTTGACCGTTCAAGCCTCCGATCAACCCGGTTCGGGTCAGTCCAGTGAGGCTCAGCAGGTCTCCGACCAGCCGACGATGGTGACCGAAGCCTACGGTGACTGGCTGCACCGCTGCGTCCGGGTCGAGGATCAGCGGCGCCTCTGCGAGGTCGCCCAGGATGTGACGGCCGTCCGGGACGGTCGGTCCTCGACGCTTCTGCGCATCGCTATCACGCTAGATGATGACGCCGGGGATGAGAACGCCAGGCACCGCCTGGTGATCGTTACGCCCCTGTCGGTGGATCTGCCGAGCGGCCTTCGCCTCTCCGTGGAGGGGGAGGAGACGGAGCCCTTCGCCTATCGGAGCTGCGATCCGGCCGGTTGCTGGATCGAGGTGGAGGCGTCGCCGCGCCTGATCGATCTTCTGAAGGGCGGGGCCGAGGCCCGGGCGCTTTTCGCCTTGCGCGGCGGCCAGGAGTTCGACGTCGCTTTCTCTCTGGCCGGTATCACAGCGGCGCTCGGCGCCCTCGACAGAGCCCGGCAGGGCTCCTGAGGCCGGACGAGGGCTGTCATGCGCGCGTTGCTTCACCGCTGTCTCCTGCGGCTGGCCAGTCTCCTGCCGAGCTGTCTCGGGGCAGTCTGTCTTTTCGGAGCGGCGTCGGCCCTGGCCCAGCAACTCGAGAACCCGCGTCAGCAGCAGGACCAGTTCGAGCAGCGCCAACGCGAGCTGGAGCGGATCGCGCCGCCAGACGACGCCGTGGAGCCCCGACCGCGACCGCTTCCCCGGCAACCGGACGACGCCTGCATCGAGGTCGCGGAAATCGAGATCTCCGGTGCGACCCTCTTGAGTGATGAGCTTCTGGAAGAACTGACGCGCCCCTACGAAGGCCGTTGTCTCTCGCTCGGCGATCTCAATGCGCTGCTCGACGAGATCAATCAGAGCTACATCGATCGCGGTTACGTTACCAGCCGCGCCTTGCTGCCCGAGCAGGACCTGACCGGCGGCGTCCTTCGGTTGATCGTCGTCGAGGGCCGGATCGAGGGCTTCCGCTTCAACGACCGCGAGGGCTCCGATGTCGGCGCGGTCTGGATGGCCTTTCCGGGGCTGACCGGCGACACGCTGGACCTGCGCGAGCTGGAGCAGGGCCTGGAGCAGATGAACCGTCTGCGCGCCATCGACGCCCGTCTGAGTATCGAACCGGGCGAGGAGCCGGGCACCAGTCGCGTGGTGATCGAAACGCCCTCCGAGCGCGACATGCGGGTCGGCGGCGGTTTCGACAATCTGGGAGGCGAGCGCACCGGCCGCCTGCGCGGCCGGATGACGGCTGAGATCGACAACATGCTCGGCCTGCTGGACGGCTGGTCGGGCTACCTGGAGCGCTCGCTGCCGAATCAGACCGACGGCCGCAGCCTGTCGGCCGGAGGGTTTCTCTCGATTCCCTACGGACGCTTCACGCTGCTGTCCGAGATCGCCTATTCGGAGTACCTGCAGTTCGTGGAGGGCGCCGCCACCGAGTTCGCCATCTCCGGCGACACTTTGCGGGCCGAGGGCGGTGTCTCCTGGGTCTTGGGGCGCGGCCAGCGCAGCAAGACCACGCTTGAGGCCCGCTACGGCATTAAGGACACCGAGAGCTTCCTGGAGGACGTCAGGCTGGAGACCGGCACGCGCCGCCTGGCCATCGCCGAGGCGCGCCTCAGCCAGACCCAGAGGATGCTGGGCGGGGCTTGGTTCGCGACGCTCGCCGTCGAACGGGGCCTGCCGCGCGGCCTCGGAACCTCGCTCGAAGACGATGCGGACGCGCCCAGGGGCACGCCCCAGGCGCAGTTCACCAAGGCGGCGCTGCTGCTCGACGGGTTCCAGCCCCTGCCGCTGGGCGAGGCCTCCCTGCTGTGGCGTCCCAGCCTGCGGGCGGAGTGGAGCCCCGACACCCTCTTCGGATCCGAGCGCATGACTCTCGGCGGCTACTTCACGGTGCGCGGCTTCCGGGACGAAAGCATTGCCGGCGACGAGGGGTTGCTGCTGCGCAACGACCTGGTCTGGACCTTGCCGTCGCTGGGCCTGGGCCGGGTGGAAGACGCCCTCGGGCGGATCGAGCTTTACGGCGCCTTCGATGCCGGTTGGGTCGACGACGCCGACAACGTCTCCGATGCCGATGGCGGCATCGCCGGGACGGCTGTGGGGCTTCGCGCCTCCGGCGGCCCTCTCACCTTCGACGCCAACCTGGCGCACTCCGTGGTCCATGGGCCGCTGGAGAGCGAAGGCCTGGTTTTCACTTTTCGTGCGGGAGCGACCTTCTGATGTCCTCGACACTTCGGATGCTGCGGAAACAGGCGGCGGCCCGCCCCGACCGAAACGGACCCTCGGCCTTTCGCCGGATTCTCTCGACGGGCCTCGCGGTGCTGCTCGCGGTCCAGCCCATGGTGCCGGTCACGGCCGTGCGCGCCGAGAGCAACATCGTCGTCGATCCCAATCAGGTCGGGAACACCGCCCTGGAGACGACGGCCAACGGCCTGACTCAGGTCGACATTGCCACGCCCTCGGGCGCCGGCGTCTCGCACAACCAGTTCACCGACTACAACGTCGCGCCCCAGGGCGTCATCCTCAACAATGGCGCCGGCATCAGCCAGACCGATCTCGCCGGCGTGGTCTACGCCAACCCGAATTTGGTGAACGGGTCCGCCCGGATCATCCTCAATGAGGTCACCGGAACCTCCGAAAGCCTGCTGCAGGGCTACAGCGAGGTGGCCGGCGTGACGGCCGACGTGGTGGTCGCCAACCCCAACGGCGTGACCTGCGCGGGCTGCGGCTTCATCAACACCAGCCGTGTCACCCTTTCGACCGGCGTGCCCGACCTGGTCGAGGGCGAACTGCGCGCGCTGGTTGTAGAAGACGGCACCGTCGCCTTTCGCGGCGCCGGCGGCGACTTCTCCGCCGTGCCCTTCCTCGATGTGGTGGCACGCCGGGTTGAGTTGGCCGGTCCCCTGCACGGTCAGGACATCGACCTTATCGCCGGTCGCAATCGCTACAGCTACGCCGACGGCAACTACGAGGCCCTGGCGCCCGACGGCCGCACGCCGGACATCGCCATCGACTCCAGTGCCTTCGGCGGCATGTACGCCGGCCGTATCAGCCTGATCGCCAACGAGGCCGGGGCGGGCGTGTCGCTCGACGGCACCCTGGCCGCCAACGCGGACAGCCTGACCATCACGACGGACGGCCAGCTGGTCATGACCGGCCGTCTCTCGGCGGCCGAGGACCTGGCCGTCGAGGTCGAGGATCTGACCAATAGCGGCACCATGGTCGCCGCCCAGGACCTGTCTCTCGAAGCGCTGAGCATCACCAACGAGGCGGCTGGCGAGATTCTGACCCAGGCCGGAAATCTACGACTGGCGGCGGAGTCCGCCGTCAACGAGGGCACCGTCGCGGCGGGACGCGATCTGACGGTCGCGGTGACCGAAGAGCTCGACAACGATGGCCGGCTCGTTGCCGGCCGAACCCTGGAGGTGGCGGCCGCGCGGCTGGACAACGCCGACGACGCGGCGCTCCTCGCGCTCTCGGGCGACCTCGACCTGCAGGTGGGGCAGGAGACGATCAACGCCGGTGAGGTTTACGCCGCTCAGACCATCTCCATCGCCGGCGATAGGCTTCGCAACCAAGCGGAGGGAGAGATCGTCTCCAACGAGGGCGACATCTCTACGACGCTGAACCGGCTGGAGAACGAGGGCGAGATCCTTGCCGGCGAATCCCTCTCGTTGGGGGCCGCCGAGCTGTCGAACGAGGGCCGGATCGCCGCGCTGAGGGGCGCGGCCCAGATCACGACGGCGGAGGCGACCAATGCCGAGGGAGCCGTGATCGCGGCGGGAACCGGACTGGAGATCGTGGCCTCGGGCGCGCTGGCCAACGCCGGCCGCCTCTTCGCGCTCGACGACCTGGACCTGATGGCGGGCGCTTTCGGCAACGCGACCAGCGGTGCTGTCTCCGCGCGGGACGGCGCCGTCTCCGTTACCGCCGATACCGTCGACAATGCCGGGCGTATCGCCGCCTCCTCCGGCGCGCTGCTGCTGTCGGCCCGTACGGCCGACAACCGCGACGATGGCTTGATCGCCGCCGCGACCGACCTGACCGCAACTGTGACCGACAGCCTGACCAATGACGGCCAGCTCTACGCGGTCGCGGATCTGACGACGCAGGTCGGTACGCTGAACAACCTGGCCGAGGGCGACATCGTTTCGGAAAACGGGTCGCTCGACCTCGGGGGCGGGGTCCTGGTCAACGACGGCGACCTGCTGTCCGGCGACGCTCTGGCGCTCGACCTCGACGGCGGTCTCGTGAACCGCGGTGTCCTGCAGGCGGCGGGTCCGGTCATGCTCTCGCTGGCGGGCGGCGTCCTCAACGACGGCGGTCGTATCGAAAGCCAAACCGGCGCGCTGAACCTCGCCGCCGCTTCGCTCGACAACCGGGGCGCGGCGCTGCTGGCGCGTCAGGGGCTGCTGTCCCTGGCGCTGCAGCAGCAGGCCAGTAACAGCGATGGTCAGATCGCCGGCGGCGCTGTCTCTCTTTCGGCGGCCCGTCTCACCAACGATGCCTTGATCGCCTCCGTCGGTGGCGCGCTGGAGATCACGCTGTCCGACGTGCTGACCCTCGACGACGGGATACTGGAGTCCGCGACCGGCGACCTGCGCGTGACCGCCGCCGGACTGAACAACAACGGGGCGCTGGTGGCGGGACGCGACCTGCTGCTGTCCTTCTCCGGCAACGCCACCAACCGCGGCCTGCTGATGGCCGACCGCAACCTCGGTCTCTCCCTGCCCGGAACCTTGAACAACATCAGCGGCGCCATGATCGCCGAGACCGGCGACCTGGTGATCGAGGGGGCCACGGCCGGCAGCCAGGCCGTTCGTGTCGCCAACCACTCCGGACTGATCGAGGCGACCCAGGGCGACATCCTGATCCGCGCCCAGCACGTCGATAACCTGCTGGACGGTGGCGTCCGGCAGACCAGCGGTCGCGTGTTCGATGAGTTTTACCGCGCCATGAGCCCGAGCCAAATGACGGTGCCTGGGTATTGGAGTATTCCCGGCGCGGGGCATTCCTCCAGGGGCGCACGCTACTACAACCGTGGCGACCGCTGGTATGTGCGCGTGCCAGACCCTCATGAGGTTGACTTTCCGGTCTACTACTTCTTCCGGTCGGGCCGACCCGGCAGCGCCGGCGTGCGGGTCTTCGCCGATCAGGTCAGCTTCGAGGCTTCGAACGCCCAGAGTCTGATCTCGGCCGGCGGCAACCTGACCCTCGATGCCGGGGCCATTCGCAACGACGCCAGCCACATCCTGGCGCGGGGCGACATGACCCTGACCGGGCACAGCCTGGCCAACACCGGCTACGCCAGCCAGACCGAGTGGTACATCGACTGCGAGAACGACGACCTCTGCCGCACCGTCGGCGGACGCGGCGCGCCCTGGCAAGATTCCGGCCGCGGCGACACCGCGCCGAAGCTCTGGTTCCGCGAGAACGGGCCGGGCCTGTTGGGCACCATCCGGGCGGGCGGCGCCATCGCCGGCTCCTTCACCGGTCGGATCGATAACGAGACCATCGTCGCGCGGGCCAACCTGGTGAGCCTGCCGGGCTTCTCCGGCGTCGTCCCCACCGTCGCGACTCCCACGACCCCGAGCGGCCCGGCCGCCGGCGTGCCGGCCCTCTCGCCTGGAATGCTGACCGGTGCGGTGCCGGGCCTGCCGGGCTTCGGCGTGCCGGCGACGGGCGAGGCGACCCCGACGGCCGTCTCGGCGCAGGATCTGCTGTCCGACATCTCCGGCGGGCGCGGGCTCTTCGTCGCCAATACCGAGCCGGGCTTCACCCATCTGATCGAGAGCCGCTACGAGTTCGCCGACCTGTCCGGCTTCTACGGCTCCCAGTACTTCCTCGACCGGCTGGACTACGACCCCGACGTGCTGCCGCCCTTCCTGGGCGACGCCTTCTTCGAGACGCGCTTCGTGCTGCAGCAGGTGCTGGACGCCACCGGCGAGCGCTTCCTGGGTAACTACGCCGACGACGGCGCGCAGATGCGCGGCCTGTTCGACGCGGCGGCGGCCCAGGCCCAGGACCTGAACCTGGTGCCGGGCGTGGCCCTGACGGCCGAGCAGGTGGCCGGCCTGACCTCCAGCATGGTTTGGTACGAGGAGGTGCAGGTGGCCGGCCAGACGGTGCTGGCGCCGCGCCTCTATCTCGCCGGCGACGGCCTGGACCAGATCGCCCTGGGCGGCGGCCGCATCGCCGGCACCCAGGTCGCGCTGGAGGCGGCCGGCCTGACCAACTCCGGCGACCTGCTGAGCGACGACAATCTCGCCATCACGGTGCAGGAGGAGCTGGCCAACCTCGGCGGCCGCATCGCGGCGGAGGGCGCGGCTTCGCTGGTCTCCCTCGGTGGCTCCATCGTCAACAGCGCGACGGTGGAGAGCTGGGCGGCCCAGACCGGCAGCGTCGAGCAGATCCTCTCCGCCGGCCGGATCGAGACCGGCGGCGACCTGAGTCTCAGCGCGGCGGACAACCTGGTCTCTCTCGGCTCTGAAATGACCTCGGGCGGCGACATGCGTCTCGCGGCCGGCGGCGACGTCACCTTCGGCGCCGTGACGACGCAGCAGCACACCTCCTACGGCGGCAGCGCGAACGGCAAGCACGTCAGCGTCGCTTTCGGCGCCATGCAGCAGAACGGCAGTTCGCTGGACTCCGGCGGGGCGCTGACCGTCCTGGCGGGCGAGGACATCACCTTCGGCGCTTCCACCGCGGTCGCGGAGGGCGACCTGCTGCTGGCGGCCGAGGGGCTGGTGACCCTTAGCGCCGAGGAGGAGGCGAGCTACTACAACGACCGCAGCGAATCCTCGGGCTTCCTCTCCTCCTCGTCCTCCTGGCGGGACGAAGAGAGCCGGACCCTGCGCAGCTCCTTCGTCGGCTCGCGCGACGGCGATCTGACCATCGCGGGCGGCGAGGGCATCGGCCTCTTCGCCAGCGAGGTCGCCGCCGGCAACGACGCCCAGCTTCTCGCCGGCTATCTGCTCGATTCCACCAACGGCGTCTTCGTCGAGGGCGGCGGCGAGGCCGACCTGGTGATCCAGGGCGGGACCGAGGCCTTCCACGCAAACTCCGGCACCGAGCGCTCCGGCCTCTTCGTCGGCTCGGGCGGCGGCTTCGTCTCCTTCTACGGCGCCTCCGAGCGCAGCGAGCGGAGCTGGAGCGAGACCAACCTGCCCAGCCTGCTGTCGGCGGGCGGCAGCCTGACGGCGGCGGCGACCGGCGACATCGCGGTGCAGGGCAGCCACTTCGCGGCGGGCGACGACATCGCCCTGGCGGCGGCGGGCGACCTGACCATCGCGCCGGGCCGCGAGGGCCGGCGTCACGAGACGCGGGAGTCGCGCTCGGGCTTCGGCATCGGCTTTTCCGCCAGCGAGGGCGGCCTCGGCCTGTCGGTCGGGTTCCAGGCCTACGAGGCGGGCGAGGACTTCCAGGGCGACTACAACGCGGTCTCCACCCTCACCGCCGGGCGCGACCTCAGCCTCTCGGCGGGCGAGGACCTGACCCTGGTGGCGACGCAGGCGACGGCGGGCGAGGACATGGTTCTCACGGGCGAGAACGTCTCGCTGCTCTCGGCACTGGACCGGGAGACCCTGTCGGGTTTCGAGCGTGAGCTCTTCGTCGGCATCACGGCCTCGGTGAACCAGAACGTCAGCCAGGCGGCGCGCACGGTGGCGGATTCCGTGTCCTCCACGACGGGGGCCGAGGGTGGGGCTGGTTCGACGCTGATCAGCGGCGCCTCGGGTGCCTTGCGCAGCGTTGATGCCGTGATGTCGGCGATCTCCAGCCCGGTGTCGGCCTCGGTCGGCTTCGGGGTCTCCGGCTCGAACCAGAGCTGGAGCAGCACCACGGAGACGGCGGTACCGACGCTGTTGCAGGCGGGCGACGACCTGACCATCGCGGCGGCGGATACACTGCTGGCGCGGGGGGCGCAGGTCTCGGCCGGGGACCGGGTTCTGCTGTCGGCGGAGACGTTGCGTCTTGAGGCGCAGGCGGCGCGTTCGACCAGCAGCCACGAGTCGTCTCATTTCGGGGCCTCGGTGGGTATCAGCTACGGCTTCAACACGGGGCTGACGACCGAGGGCGCGGGGCCGAGCTGGGGCGCGGGCGTGAGCGGCTCGGTCTCGGCCGGTTTCAGCGAGGGCGAGTCGGAGGCGACGCGCCATCTCTGGACCCTGGTGACGGGGCGCACGGTCGACCTGGAGATCGACGGCGACGCGTCGCTGATCGGTGCGGTGGTGGCCGGCGACCGGGTGCGGGCAGCGATCGGCGGCGACCTGGAGGTGGTGACGGTCGCGGATCTGGCGAGCAGCAGCAACCGCAGCCGGGGCGGCAGCCTGGGGCTTTCGATGGGCCTGGGCGGCGCGGCCGGTTACGACCCGACGGAGGTGGACCTGGGGGCCGGGGGCGGTGGCCCGGTGGGGCTACAGTGGGGTTTCTCCTTCGGCGAGGGGGAGCATGACAGCGCCTGGATCGACCGCCAGGCGGGCTTCCTGGGGGCTGATGTCTCGGTGGAGGTCGAGGGCCACACGCGGCTTGAGGGCGGCTATATCGCGGGCGACCTGACGACGGGCAGCCTGTCCTGGGCGGACCTGGAGGGCCACGACCGGGGCCGTCAGGTGGACCTCTCCCTGAACGGCAGCCTCCCGCTGACCGGCGGTGGCGGCAGCGGCGACGGCCTGCTGCCGGACTGGGTTCCGACGGGCGAGGGCGGCTTCGCCTCGCACGAGCGCGAGCAGGTGGCGCGGGCGACGGTGACCGGCGACGTGACGGTGACCGACCCGGACGCGCAGGCGCAGAACCTGGCAGCCCTGAACCGCGACCCCGACCGCGCACTGGAGGTGACCAAGGACGAGCGCACCTCCTTCGATGTTTACGTCTCGCCGGAGGCGATCAACGAGGTGAATGCCTGGTTCGACTCGCGCCAGGATAGCCGGCTGGCGATCGGCGCGGCGAACCTCGCGGAAGGCCTGGAAGCGCTGGTGGAGGATTTCGTCGGCGAGCTGTCGGACGACCCCGCCGAGGCTGCCTTGATTACTCAGGACGCCGCGCGCTTGCGGGAGGGGCAGGTCACGCTGGAGGAATTGGCGCGCGAGTACGCCGTCTTCGCCTGCCAGTCGTTCAATCTCTTCGATCTCTTCATCGGGCGCGCCTACGCGTCTGGTGGGAGCTGCGCGGCGGCAGACCAGCTTCTCGCCAAAGTCACGGCCACTGAGTTGCTGCAGTCGATCAGGGCTGAGCGTGTGGATCTGGAACTGAATCGCAATGGCGGATTTGACGCGCTGAAGAGACTGGAGGCAGGCGACCAGCTGACGGCTGCGGATCTGGAACAGCTGCAGCCATTACTGAACTCGGTCGCGGCCTTGATGGAAATGACAACAGGCGATCATCTCGAAGGACGGCCACCGTCAATGGAAGCGAGCAAAGCCTTGTTGCAGTTCGGCCTGATGTTCGACGGCTCGACTTTCACGCGTCTGTTGCAGGTAGCGGGAGAGACCGGAGCCCTGCCAAACCTCGCGCCGCCCGAGGGTTATGAGACATGGCGGGAATTTGAACAGGTAGAGGGCGCTAAGGCTGTGGCCGCCCAACTTACAGGCGGTCTGCTCGGACATGCCGCGGGCAAGGCCATAGCTGCCGGCGGAAAGTTCATCAGCGATGAGGCAGGACGAATCTATCGCCTCGTCCTTGGGAAGACCTCAGACGATGTCGTGGCATCACTGAAGGTGAATCCCAGGGCACCTGATGGCGTAATTCCCAATGGAGAGTTTGTCATTGCCCCGACCCGGGGAATTCCGACTTGGAATGGAAGTGGGCCGCAAGGTGGTGTTATTGGTTTGAACAGCCAATCAAAATCCAATTTGATGCTGCGCAACTTCAAACCAGATGAGGGTGTAGAATTTGTATTCGACCCAACAACGTCAACCTTCCTAGTAAGGGCGCCTTCGAGCCCATTGAAACACCGAGGACTTGCTGATTCGATTGGAGCGCCGCATGGTCAGGTTGTTGGTGGGATACTGACGAGAGGTACAAATGGTAGATTTTTAACTAATGAGGCATCGGGGAGCTTCTATCAAAATTGGACGCCACAACTACGTACACAATTTGTTCAAACAATGAGGCGCTATGGTCTGGAGTTTGAACATTTTGCGGGGTTGTAATGGAAAAAGTGATTAAATGTCCAGTTTCGAATAGAGTAATTGAGCTTGATGTTGATGCAGATTCGTGGTTCGTGACGATCGAGGGTGCGTGTTATTTAATTGGTGATGAGAGTGATAATGCTGTTCTAGCGGTTCTTCCCTTTTTGGAGATCCCTATACAAGATTTCAAAAAATCTGTATCTGAATTCCTGATAAAATATCCTGGTTCAATTTTTCCCTATGAAGTATTCATTCATGCTGGATTCAAGCATGGCTCTCCTCATTGGACCGACTGTGCTCTTGAATGGTTATCGGGTTTAAATCATAAACCTGAATCTGATTTTTCTAAAGAACTTGAAATTATTGTTCAAAAGAAAAAGCGATATAGTCAGAAATCTCGCCATCTAGCTTGGAAGTTGTTGAAAAGAGGGTATTAAAATAATCTGAGACTACATAAGAGTGGTCTGTGGTTTGAGATGCCGTGTTGGGCAGACCCTCTCGGCTCGGTTTCGGGGTCGAGCAGAGCTTCAACGCGGTTTCCTCCGAGATACTACGCCATCTTCAGACTTAGCTTCAGTCGCGATGCGGTGTTCATCGGTCTGATCTCGGTCTGCGAACTCCACCACGCCGCTCGCTACTCGAACAACTCCGCCTGCCGGCTCATCCGCCGCAGCGCCTCAATCATCTCGAACATCAGGACGCCGGAGAAGCGGCGTCCGTAGCGGTTGGTGGTTGCGATCTCTTGCCGGTGCAGGCCGGCTGGTAGGAGGTTGTCCTCGGTGAAGACACCCACAATCAAGCCAGCCACATCGGCGGTGAAGCTATGTCAGGAGGGCAATAGTGGTACGAGACCTTCGCCTTGAAAAAAATGACTGTGATGATATCGGTTTTGTGAAAGCGTGCTTGGTTGCTGGAGTGATCGATTTTGAAGAATTTAAAAAATGGATTTATCATGTTATTGAGAATCAAAATGAAGTGCCATCGTATTTTTGGGATATTTTGGATTTAAAAAATAAATTTGATTTTAAACCGATTTCAATTATGGGATTTATTCCATATTGGGAGCATGATGAAGGAGAAGGAAATGCTCTAGATGGAATCGGCTATAGACGAAAAACTGATTTCTCTAGCGATGTAGTATCGCGTGAGCAGGCGACTAAATCTTTAGAAAAAAACATGCATATCGAGCAGAGATTTAGAGACACGTTTCCGTTCATAGATTTGTAATTCTATAGGCTTTTTGAAAGTTATTTGAGATCGGCGGCGACCTGGAGGTTGTGACGGTCGCGGATCTGGCGAGCAGCCGCAACCGCAGCCTGGGCGGCAGCCTGGGGCTTTCGATGGGCCTGGGCGGCGCAGCCGGCTACGACCCGACGGAGGTCGACCTGGGGGCCGGCGGCGGTGGCCCGGTGGGGCTACAGTGGGGTTTCTCCTTCGGCGAGGGGGAGCATGACAGCGCCTGGATCGACCGCCAGGCGGGCTTCCTGGGGGCGGATGTCTCGGTGGAGGTCGAGGGCCACACGCGGCTCGAGGGCGGCTATATCGCGGGCGACCTGACGACGGGCAGCCTGTCCTGGGCGGACCTGGAGGGCCACGACCGGGGCCGTCAGGTGGACCTCTCCCTGAACGGCAGCATCCCGGTGACCGGCGGTGGCGGCAGCGGCGACGGCCTGCTGCCGGACTGGGTGCCGACGGGCGAGGGCGGCTTTGCCTCGCACGAGCGCGAGCAGGTGGCGCGGGCGACGGTGACCGGCGAGGTGACGGTGACCGACCCGGACGCGCAAGACCAGGACCTGGCGGCCCTGAACCGCGACCCCGACCGCGCGCTGGAGGTGACCAAGGACGAGCGCACCTCCTTCGACGTCTACGTCTCGCCCGAGGCGATCAACGAGGTTGCCGAGGGCTTCCCGAGCTTCACGCAAGCGGCGCAGAACCTGGTGGCGGAGCTGCGGGTGCTGACCTACGAGCTGCCGCCCGAGGCGCAGCACATGGGCGAAGGCCTGGAGGACATCGCGGTGGCGATGATCCGCAACGGCCTGTCGCCGGACGAGGTCAACGCCCTACTGCTCGGCGGCGATATGCTGGAGAGCTTGACGACGCTGATCGATGTCGTCGAGCAGATCGGGTCGCTGGACGACTTGACGAGGGATTCCTCGGCGGGAGGAGAGCAGGTCGAACGAGAGGTTCGCTCGATCAGGCCGGTGGACGATGGCGTCATGGTCTTGCCGGGGATCGTGGTGACCGAGACGGCGTTGGATCCGGGCCAGGTTCTGCTCGTGAGCCTGGGAGGGGTCGCGGAGGAGCTCCAGAGCTGGCCGGCGTCGACGGTGGACGCGGCCATGCTCGCGGTGGACGCGGCGCTTGGCGGTCCTCTTAAGGCGGCGCTGGTCTACGCGGGCGAGCAGGTTGTTTCCGCGGTCGCTGGCGAGGAACTCAACGCGGCGCTGGAGTTTGTCGCCACGCGCCTCTACGCCTTGACGACCGGTCAGTCGGTCGAGGATGCGGAAAAGGAGATTGAGGAGGGGCATGGAACGGCCGTCGGTGCGCTTGAGGAAGGCGACGCGGAGGCCAACGAGCAGATTCGTTCGATGTTCGCCGGCGCCAAGCTGCTGGTCGCCGCCCTCGTCCCTGGCGTCGTGCCGGCCGGCAAGTCCCTCAAGGACGCCGTGGCGCCGTCGAAGGCGACTCCCAGAGCGCCGGATGCACCAAATACAGCAGGCGGTCGAATTACGAACCACTATGGCCCTAGCAACGAGGGACCGCTTCCTACAGATATCGCAAACACATTTAAAAGTGGTATTTCTAACGAAGTGATTGCGACTGAACCAACCAAACTCTATCGGGTGATAAGTGATGACGGCAGTCCGGCTGGCGGATATTGGACGCGAACTAAAGCGGAAGGTCCCTTACAGTCCGTTATTGACAGTGCTTTAGATCAAAACTGGGGTAATTCAGCGACGCGTGTTGTAGAAATGGATGTGCCAGTGGGCACGAAACTGTTTGAAGGAGTTGCAGCTCCACAGCGCGGTTTGATTGGCGGTGGCAACCAAATATTCTTTGATCGCAATATCAACCTGCTCGATCCGGCGTGGATACAATAAATGGCAAATTGTAACTGGGAAGAAATCGAAGCATTCCAATCTCCATTGGAATTCAAAAGATTTGTAAAATGGATCGAACAACAACGTGATGATGGTACCTGTAGGGAAATGGAAAATACTGGAGGCCCATGGGCAGACCGAACTTTCGTTTGCAATGAAACTGGGGAGATTTGGGTACTTAGACATCCAGACCCGGGCTATTTTGCAGGTTCGTGGACGCCTTTAGTCAATAGGGCTGACGGGTGAAACTTCTCAGCCATATATTCTGTCTTGCCGCAGTGATGATGTTCTCAGCCCTAGGTGTTTGATCCCAGGTATTGATGGCAACTGATCTTCAACATGTTATCGAGCAAATAAACCTTGCTAATGACCCGGCTGAAAGGAATCTTCCTTCGCCGAGCGATGCTCTTATTCATAGATATGAGAAAGTAACGGGTTTTACCTTTCCCAAAGATTATAAAATTTTTCTTAAAACCGTAAGCAACGCATTTATAGGATACATGTCTCCATTTACATTGAATGAATCGATGAAAGAAGATTTTGGAGATCTACGGGTGGGGATAAACGAAGCTAGGGAAATTGGAGTGCCAGAAAATTGGCTTCCAATCTGTGAAGATAATGGTGATTACTATTGTCTCCTGCCAGATGGTGAAGTTCGGTTTTGGGACCATAATGGTTCTTCCGATGAAGCTTGGCCTGATCTGGCAACTTGGGCGAAGGAAGTGTGGTTGGGGGGAGGCTGATCAGATTCAGGCAATCCAAGCCGGAAGATCAAACATCCCGAGGTTGACTTGGCATCACCACCAGGATTCATGGAGGATGCAGCTCGTGCCTCGAAGCATCCATCGAGAAACTGGGCATATTGGTGGCGAATCAATGTCTGGAAGGAGATGATGGAAAGCTTCCGTGTAAATAAAGGAGATAGCGAGAATATTGGGTTCTCAACGACTTGCTTGATTTCTGGGGTAATTACATTTACAGAGTTCAAGGATTGGATTTATTATATTATTGATAAAAGCAACGACGTTCCTTCATATTTCTACGAGATACTCGATACAAATAAAAAAAGTGAATACATATTGGGTGCTGGAGAGATTATCGGATTTTATCCTGATTGGGATGCGACTACGGATGAGCTAAATGCGTTGGATGGGATTGGGTATAAACGATTCGCAGATTTTCAAAGTGATGCATCGTCAAAACAAAGCGCTGCCACAGCTCTTATAAGAAATCCACATGTAGAAAATCGGTTCAAAGCTACATTTCCATTTATTAAAATCTAGATATTTTTGCAATTTTATTTTGAAATAAGATATAGATTCTATGTATTTCATTATTAGATATAATGAGAAACTAGCCTTTTGCAGCATTTTGAGATACGGTGAAGGTCAAGGGCGGTGCAGGCTCGATACTGACTGATAAGGCTTAATCGGGCGTTAGGCGCGTGCGAAGCGCGCAAGCTTTTAAAACGGTACTCTTCAGCCTAGCTTTAGTTCGCATTACCACCGCCTCGCTACTCGAACAACTCCCTTTGCCAGGTCATCTGCGGCAGCTCCTCGACCACCTCGAACAGGAGGGTGTCGGTGAAGCGGCGGTCGTAGCGGTCGGTGGTTTCGATCTGTAGACGGTGCAGGCCGGCGGGTAGGTCGGCGGGCAGGTCGGCGCGCTAGAGGTGGTTGGACTTCAGGGCCAGCATCCAGGTCTGGAAGGGGCCGGCGCGCTGGGCGGTCCAGCGGTAGTCGCGCCAGGTGCGGTAGCCGGCGGTCTCCTCCCCGTCGGCCAGTTCTACTCGGCCGACGGATTCCGAATTAAGAAGGACTACTATGACCGCTTTTGGGGGATATCCGACGGCTTTCGTCCTCATGGCGGTCGTCCCGCCCCGTTCCTGCAAGCTAGATCGATACTCGACAGCAATCCAAAAGTTACGCTCGATCCCAAGGGAGCGCATGGGTTTTTAGATACGAAGCTGCTGGTCTGGATGATCTATAACCCCAATACTGGCCATCTGTTGCACATAGCTCCAGTTAGATAAGAGGTGAAAAATGGAACTTGCAGTGGTTAATGATATATTTGGCAAAAGTGTAGAGCAGTATGATAGTGCTCTGCTTTCTATTAAACACTGTCTGATAGCTTACGAGAGAATATGTGCTGAACTTATAGAAGAGATATCGTCTGCGGACTCTCTCGAGGATGCTCGGCAGTCATTTAATTTTCTCGAAGATATACAAGATAAAATTTCAACTTTATCCTTCAATCGTAAAATTAATATTGGGAAAAAACTTGATGTATTTGTTCGTGAATTTGATTCTGTTTATGATGATCGAATGAAAGAATATTGGTATAAGGAGTTTAAGTCTGGTGTAAAATGGCCTAGTGCATAGGTGAGATTCTTCATCTAAGCATATGCGATATAATTCAGATGAAAAATTGATATTTTGACAGACGATGTTTTTTTGAGAATTTTTTATGAATAATTTCAAAAAAATTATAGCTCGCGCAAAACGTAACAAGCTCCAGGAGCTTGCAGATGACAGCTTTCGCGGGCCAGATTCTGATAAAATTCGGGAAATTAATGTAAAAAATGAAGGCGCAATATTAGGTTTGGAGAATGATTCCGGTCAATATACGGTAATCGGACTGCACGGTTTGTTCATTAAAAACAGTGAAGGGCATGAATTTTTTGTAAATTTCGATGAAGCTATACCATATCTTCAAGAGAATGGAATGAAGGTCGGTAAGGGTGGGAATTTTGAGTTTGTAGAATTTGGACCAAAAGGGCTTGTATGGATGAAAAATGGGCCGACGATGTGCGCACTCTGGAATATTGTCTTATTGATGCGACAGCGCAAAAACTAGCTTTCCGCAATTTGAATTCTAGAGGGATTTCACCAAGGTGGATGACAACTGGATAAGTGCGTTTCCCGAACATGTGCCGTTCCGAGGTCAAACACTTGTTCATCATCATATGGATTACGGGAAGTATGCAGTTCCGCTTCCTTCCCAAGTTCATAGAAACGCCCCTGGTTTTGGTATTTGGCACCCTCCAGGGAAATAGTAATGCTAAGAGATATGTCTGATGTAGTTCAATTCTATCATGAAATGAAATCAAAGTGGGGTGACTATAATGTTCCCATTATAATGGAGCGAAGCTATGAATATAAATTTTTCATCGAAGGCATGAATTTTCCAAAAAGCTATAGTGATTTCGTTGAGCGTTTTGAAGTGGAAGGTGTATTTATCGGAGCTTTAGTATTAACTCCATACCCTAATATGGATTTAGCGGAAAATTTAATAAAGCTAAATTCGATCGAAAAAAACCCTTTGATCCCTCACGACATGTTTCATATCGCTGATTTTGAAGGAGATTTGATTTTGATGGGAGCAATGGGGAATTCTCACTATGCAGACGGTGTTTACTATATTGATATATCTACTGGGAATTTTTCTATTCCTGAAAAAATTGTCGATAATTTTGAAGATTTTATCATTCTTGCATCTAATATTCATAGTATAAATATTGAAGGATCAGATGATAACGCTAAGGAAATATCAGATGTTATCACGGAAAATTTTCATAAATTGTCTGATAGTGAAATCAAAATTTGGGAGAAAATGTCAGTAATTTGATTTAATCAAATAAACTTTTAGAGTTTTTGTTTTTAGTTCGAAATATATTTAAAAAATTTTCTAGTTTATATGAACCTCGAATCAAACATCAGCTCGACGAGTAATGCCTACGCAGCACTGATGCGGGCTTTGACGGCCTACGCCCCACCACTACCCCCTAATCGAACAACTCCCCTTGCCAGGTCATCTGCGGCAGCTCCTCGACCACTTCGAACAGCAGGGTGTCGGTGAAGCGGCGGCCGTAGCGGTCGGTGGTTTCGATTTCCAGCCGGTGCAGGCCGGCGGGCAGGTCGCTTGGCAGGTCGGCGCGCCAGAGGTGGCTGGACTTCTGGGTCAGCATCCAGGTCTGGAAGGGGCCGGGGCGCTGGGCGGTCCAGCGGTAGTCGCGCCAGGTGCGGTAGCCGGCGGTCTCTTCGCCGCCGGCCAGGGAGCGGACGCTCTGGCGGCCCTGGGTCGACTGCTGGGCCAGGGCGTGGGGGTCGGCGAACTCTGGGCCCTCCAGGATCGCCTCGCCTGCGCCGGCCTGGGTGCGCGTCGCCGCTCTGGCCGCACCGCCGTTGAGGGAGACGGAGACCTCGCTGTCGCGCGAGCCGTTCCAGACGTTCACCGCCACCCAGGTCCCGCCGGTCAGGTCCGCGCGGGTCAGCAGGTTGCGGTCGCCCAGGTCGTTGAGCGTCACGGCCGGCAGGGCATCGCCGGGCACCTCGTTGTCCTCGGTGAAGGCAATCAGCCGGGCGGCCCAGTCGCGGAAGCGCGGCGTGTTGAAGGCGGCGTGGAACTGCTCGCTCTCGGGCCGCGCGAAGGCGCGGAAGCTGTCGCGGTAGTCGGCGCCCTCGAACTCCAGGAGGTAATAGCCGCGCGGGCTGCCCAGGCGCTGGGTCGCGCGCGGCACGCCCCGGTCGTCCAGGTCGCCGGCCCACCAGGAGCCGGAGACGGCGCCGGTCACGATCTGGTGGAACTGCGCCGGCCCGGTCCCGGTATGCGCCTCCCAGCCTTCGTAGAACTCGCCGGGCAGGATCTGCTCGGTGGTGTGGGTATGACCGGACAGCCCCAGGGCCGGGCGGTCGCCGATGATGTCGTAGAGCGCCTGCAGGTTGTCGGTCTGGTGCTTCTGCTCGTCGGCGTCCGTGAAGCTGACAAAGGGGATGTGGGCGCTGACGACGATCAGCCGGTCCTCCGGCACCAGGGCCAGGGTGTTCTGCAGCCACTCCAGCTGCCGCGCGTCGATCACGCCGTTGTAGGTGGTATCGGCCGAGGCGTCGCAGAAATCGTGCGGGTCCACGCCATTACAGGGGTAGCGGACGTTGTCCAGCACGACGAAGAGCACCTGCCCGATCTCGAAGGCGTAGTACTCCGGCCCCCAGATCCGGCGGAAGCTGTCGAAGGAGTGCGCGTCGGCCGTCGCGTCGAAATCGAAGTCGTGGTTGCCCGGCACGAAGTACTGCGGGACACCCCCGACCGCGACGATATCCTTGAAGCGCGGGAAGAGCGAAAGGTCGTCGCCCATCACGTCACCGGCGAAGATCAGGCATTCGGTCTCCGCGTTGTCGCGCAGCGCCAGCATGCGGCCCAGGGTCTCGCGGACGTAGCTGACTTCCGCATTGCTGTAGGGCTGGGTGTCGCCGAAGACCAGGCACTGGAAGGACTCGCCGACCGGGTCCTCGATCAGCGGGAAGTTGACGGCTTGGGGCAGGGGGCCGGTGGGCGCGATCCCGCCAAAGCGCAGCTCCGGCGAGCCCGACGGCTTGTGCAGATAGCTGAACTGCGGCACCAGATCCTCGTTCAGGGGCGTGGCGTAGCCGGCCGGCTTGACCACGAAGAGGTTCATGTCCTCGCGCACCGGCAGGCTGTAGCCGCCGTCCGCCGCCGTCGCCACCACCTCGCGTCCGTTGGAGACCAGAACGTCCGGCAGGCCGGCCTCGCCCGCGTCCAGCCGGGAATTCCGATTGGCGTCCAGGAAGACGCGGCCCCGCGCCATCGGCGTCTCTGCGGCCTGTCCCTCCGTTCCTGCCTCGGCGCGGATCACCTCCACGCTGCCGATGTAGTCGATGTCCTTGGCGGCGGCGTCTTGGGCGCCGGCCGAGAGGCCGAGAGCGAGGACCGTCGAGAGACCGACCAGATAGGCGATCCGTTTCCTGGCGATCCGTTTCCTGGCGATGCGTTTCCCGGCAAACCGTTTCATAGCGCTGCTCCACCATTTTGAGGTTATCCGGGGACGACACCACCCGAGATAGACAGATAGCCGAGGCGGAAAGATGGCCTGCGAATATGATGGCGCCATTGCAAGGCTGCGATAGTTTTGCACGAGCGTCATGACCTTCGGGGCACGAAGGGTGGCCGTTTTCAGGAACGGGGAAGGGTGCGGCCCGCCCCAACTCTACGAAACCCGACTCTGCGAAACCCAACTCTGGGAAAAACTCGACTGCGCGAAGAGCCAGACTGCCCGAAAGCTCAGGACCGTCGGCTCGGCCAAGTGGTCGCGATAGTCCCTGGCGGAGCGACCCAGGCCGGAGAAGCTCTAGCGGAAAGCCGCCGTCCGAACTGTGGTGCCGTCTTCCGCGGTCAGCAGTTCGTCGCCACGGGGCTTGCAAAGGGCAGCGGCTCCCGAGACTGAACGATGCCGTGCTTGCGGACAGGCCGCGGGAAGGCTGCGCAACGTCGGCTCGCCGACTGGGGCATAGCCGTCAACACTTCATATTCTCTGTTTTGTTTAGATTTTGTAGAGACCCGCGCGCTTAAGGGTTGCCGCAACAGATCTTTACCTTGCGGGAGAAGGCAGCCGCCTTGCGAGACCGAGAGCGCTTTATCGTTCCACGCAGCCGGTGCCGAACGGCTTCGGCGACCCTGCATCTCCGCTCTTGCGCGACGCCCCCGTCTGATCTTTAGAATCCCGAATGCTGATCGTTTCCTACGACCCGCTTCTCGTCGTTGCCTCGGTGCTGGTTGCTATTATGGCGGCCTATACCGGTCTGCGGCTGGCCAGCGGGCTCAGTCAGCTCGATGCGGCGACCCGTAAGCAGGAGATCGCGAAGGCCGCGACCGCGCTGGGCGGCGGGATCTGGTCGATGCATTTCATCGGCATGCTGGCCGTGCAGATCCCGGTCCCGATCCGCTACGACGCGCTGGCGACCCTCGGCTCCGTCCTGGTCGCGATCCTGGTGACGGGGCTCGGCCTGCTGGTCCTGCATTCCGGTCCCCGGACCCGCCTGCGGATCTGTCTCGCGGGCAGCCTGACCGGTCTCGGTATCGTCTCCATGCACTACATCGGCATGTCGGCCATCGGCGGGAACTGCATCGTGGTCTACGAGCCGGCGGGCTACGTCATCTCCACCGCGATCGCCATCGCCGCCTCCATCGCGGCGCTCTGGCTGGCCTACAGCCGTCGCACCCAACTTCAGATCGCGCTGGGCTCCGTGCTACTGGGGATCACCATCGCCTCGATGCACTACTCGGCGATGATCTACACGCGCTTCCTGCCGACGACGGAGATCCTGCTGCTGGAGGAACCGAACCTCTCCTCGGGCATGCTGGCGCTGGTCGTCGCTTTCGCCGCCTTCCTGATCTGCGGCCTGTTCCTGCTGACCGCGATTCCGGCCCGCGCTGTGGTCCCCGTGCAGGAGCCGGCATCCGCGCCGGACCGGGCAGTCCGCGCACAGTCATGGGACGACGATCCGACGAGGCCTCACGTCCTTGCCGCCGCGCAGCCCGTGGGCGCCGCCCTGGCACCGGCCGTCGCGGCCGAGGAGACGGAGGTGTCTCCATCGGGCAACGGGGCGGTCGAGAGCGACCCTCCGCCCTCGCGGCTGCCCTACGAGGCGAATCAGGCGACGCGCTTCATCGCGGTGGAGGAGGTCTACGCGGTGCGGGCGGACGGCCACTACACCAAGCTCTACAACGACCAGGGCGAAGTGCTTTGCCCCTGGCCCATCTCGCGTGTCGAGACCGCCTTGCACGCCGGCGCCTTCATCCGCACGCACCGCAGCTACCTCGTCAACCTGCGCCACGTGCGTGGTTTCGAACGGGTCGGCGACAAGGCCTTCTGCCTGATCGGCGAGGACAACGACGCCAGGGTTCCGGTCAGCCGCTCACGGCTGCAGGACGTGCGTCAAGCGCTCGGGCTCAGGTAGCCCGCGCCCTTCGGACCCTCACAGCAGGGCGAAGGCGAGCACGACCACCAGGGCGATGCCGCCGACGGACCACCAGAGCCAGCCGGGCGTGCCGCTGCCGGTCGGAGCTGCCGTTGCTGCTGATTGAGATGCCGTTGCCGGTTGCGATGGAGTTGGAGAGGGCGATGTCGGGGAGGGCGATGTCGGGGAGGGCGGCGGCGTTGTGGCTGGCGCGTCTGCGGCCTTCGGCGCGGCTCCTGTGTCCGGAGCATCTTTGGTCTCGGCGGGAGGTGGAGGCGTCACGGCCGCCGTGCCGCCGGCGGCTTCGGCAGGTTGCTCGGCGGTGCCGGCTGGCGCGGTCGCCGCGTCGCCCTCGACCAGCTCCGCGAACTTGGCGAAGAACTCGGCGGACAGCTTGTTGGCCGTACCCTGGACGAGGCGGCTGCCGAGCTGGGCGATCTTGCCACCCAGATTGGCGTGCACATCGTACTTCAGCAGCGTGCCGTCGGCCTCTTCCTCCAGCTTCACCTCGGCTTTTCCGGAGGCGAAGCCCGCCGCGCCGCCCTTGCCTTCGCCGGCCAGGGTATAGCTCTCCGGCGGGTTGAGATCGTCGAGCGTAACGGCGCCTTTGAACTTCGCCTTCACGGGCCCGATCTTGAGCGTCACCATGGCGTCGAAGGCATTGTCCGCCGTCTTCTCCAGGCTTTCGCAGCCGGGGATCGCCTGGCGCAGGATGTCGGGATCGTTCAGCGCCGCGAAGACGGTCTCGCGAGTGGCCTGGATTTTTCGCTCGCCGGACAGGTCCATGATTTTTGCTCCGTGGTACGGGATTGTGTGAGGTGGCGGGAGCCCGAGCCCTTGCCCTTGCGTCAGGCCGGTTGCCGAAGAGACCGCGCGTCGGTGTTTCCGTCGCGTGCGGCGGCGCGGCGTTCGGCGACGATCTGCCCGAGGATCGACAGCGCGATCTCCTCGGGCTCGATGGCCGCGATGTCGAGGCCGGCCGGACCGTGCAGGCGTGCCAGCGCGGCTGGCGGCAGACCCTTGTCGGCCAGTTGGCTCTTCAGCTTGTCGATCTTCTTCCGGCTGCCGACCATGCCGACGTAGAAGGCCGGCGTCGCCAGAGCGGCGGCCAGAGCTTCCCGGTCGCGCTTGCCCTGGGTGGCGACCACGACGGCGTCGCTCTCGCGTAAAGCTGCCTCGGCAAGATCGAAGCCTTCCAGGTAGCGCTCCGCGCCCGGGACGGCGGCGTGGTCGGCCGGCAGCGCCGCGACGGTCACGCGATAGCCCATGGTCCGGGCCAGGCCGACCAGCGTGGCGGCGACCGGCGAGGCGCCGCAGATCAGAACCTGCAGGGCCTGACGCATGGGCTCGATGAAAAGGTCGACCGTGCCGCCCGAGGGGCAGCTCGAGCTGTGCAGCTCGACGCCGTCGGTGTCGAGCTGTTCGACCACGTCCTCCTTCGGCCGGACGCGAATGAGCTGCGGCTTGCCGGCGGCCAGGGCCTCGACCGCGCTGCGTCGGACGGCGCCCTGCACGCAGCCGCCGCCGACGAAACCCTGCAGCTTTCCGTCGCCGGTGACCAGCGCCTTGGCGCCAGCCTTCGCGGAGGTCGCGTTGGCGGTGCGCACGACGGTGACGACGCAGTAGTCCTGGCCTGCGGCGCTCAGCTCGGCGGCGAGGGTCAGAACGTCGGTCGCTGTCTTGCTCATCTGCCCCTCCTGCGGGTTGTGATCCTTCGGGTTCGGGCGCTCACAGCGCGGCGAGCTGGCTTTCGACGGCGGCCAGGGACTCCAGCGTGTGGGCCGTGGCGAAGCAGTCGAGGTGAGGCAGCGCGGCGGCCATGCCGCGCGCCACGGGTGCGTAGTCGCGCCAGCCCAGCAGCGGGTTGAGCCAGACCACGCGCCGTGCCTTGCGGCGCAGCCGCTGAAGCTCGCGCGCCAGCGCCTCTGGCTCGCCGGTATCGTAGCCGTCCGACAGGACGATGACGACAGAGCGGCTGCCGAGCGCGGCCTTTGCGTAGCGGTCGTTGAAGCTGCGCAGCGATCCGCCGATCTGCGTACCGCCGCCGTAGCCGTGGGTCATGAGCGCCAGCCGGGTCATGGCGCGGATCGGGTCCTTGTCCCGCATGGCATCGGTGATGCGGATCAGGCGGGTGTGGAACAGGTAGGCGTCGGCCTGAACCCAGCTGCAGACCAGCCCCTTCACGAACTGCAGAAAGAAGCGGCTGTACTGCTGCATCGAACCAGACACGTCGAGCAGGACCACGATGCGCACCGGCCGGTCGGGACGCCGGCGCCGCACCAGCTCGATGGGGTCGCCGCCGTGGGGCAGGTTGCGCCGCGCCGTCCGGCGCAGATCCAGGCGCGGCCCTCGGCTGGCCAGCCGATAGCGACGCGAAAGGCGGTCGCGCAGCGCGCGGGCCAAGCGGTCCGCCAGGCGTTCGGCCTCGGCCAGCTCCTCGGGGTCGACGATGTGGCGCAGGTCCGTTCGGGCCAGAGCCTGCTGCCGCGAGGCGGCGAGGCGTGCCGTGTCCTTGTCGGTCTCTCCCGCGTCGTCGCCGCTGCGCGTTTCGGGACGGCCGGCAGGTCCGTCTTCGCTAGGGGGCAGATGTTTCTGCCAGACCTTCGGGCGACCCTTCTGCGCGACGCCATGTCCGGCGGCGTTCTGGCGTTGGCGGGTGCGTCCGCGCCGGTGCCAGTAGGCTTCGAAAAGCTCGTCGAAGCGCTCCCACTCCTCCTGACGCCCGGCCAGCAGGCTTTTCAGGCCGAGCCGCACGTCGCGCGGTGCGCAGGCATCGAGTTCGTTCAGGACCGCCAGCGCGGCGTCGGTCTCGGCGGGACCCAGTGCGAAGTCGTTCAGACGCAGGTGCGTCACGAAGTCGACCATCCGCTGAGCCAGAAAGCCGGCCTGCAGGCTGCCTTGCGGACTGACTGCAGTTTCGCCGGTCATTGCGGTTCCGCCGGTCATGACGTCACGCGGCCCGGTCGGCCAGTCGGGCCAGAACCTCGGCCGTCACCGCCTTCGCGTCGGCCTCGGTCTTAAGCAGGCAGACCAGGCTGGCGCGCAGCGCCTCCGGATCCCGGGCCAGGTCGGAGACGTTGAGATCGACCAGGGCGGCGACCCAGTCGAGGGTCTCGGCGATGCCCGGCTTCTTCTCCAGGTCTTCGCGACGCAGCCCCGCGATGAAGCGCACCACCTGTTCGGCCAGCTCCTCCCCAACACCTGGGACGCGCGCCTTCAGGATCTGCAGCTCGCGCTCCGGCTCGGGAAACTCGACGAAAGCGTAGAGACAGCGGCGACGCAGCGCGTCGGACAGATCGCGCGTGCCGTTGGCGGTCAGGATCACCCGGGGAGTCGTGGTGGCACGGATCGTCCCCAGCTCCGGGACCGAGACCTGGAAGTCGGAGAGGATCTCCAGCAGATAGGCCTCGAACTCTTCGTCCGCCCGGTCGATCTCGTCGATCAGCAGAACCGGCGCCGTTTCCTGGGAGATGGCCTCCAGCAGCGGACGCCGCAGCAGGTAGCGTTCGGAGAAGATGCGCTCCTCAGTCTGATCCGCGCTCTCGTCCTGCTCGTGCGCCTTGATGGCCAGGAGCTGGCGCTGATAGTTCCACTCGTAGATCGCGGCGTTGGCGTCCAGACCTTCGTAGCACTGCAGGCGGATGAGACGTGTATCCAACAGCTTCGCCAGGGCCTTGGCGATCTCCGTCTTGCCAACGCCAGCTTCGCCCTCCAGCAGCAGCGGCCGTCCGAGACGCAGCGCCAGATGCAGTGCCATCGCCAAGGACTCGTCGGCGATATAGCCGACGTCGGTCAGGCGGCCTTTCAGTTCGTCCAGGCTGCCGTGGGGGGCGTCAGGCATGGCTGTCCGCCGCAACGTTCGGCGCACCGCCCGCCGCTGAACGGCGGGCGGTGTCGTCACAGGTGGCGAAGGACCTCAAGAGGCTCACCCGGTCAGGCCCAGGCTCTGCGCCGTCTTCCAGACGCGCCAGTGATCGTGCGGCATCTGGCTGTGGGTCAGGCCGAGATGTCCGAAGGCATCGATCACGGCGTTCGAGAAGGCGGAGACGCCGCCGACGTTGGGGCTCTCGCCGACGCCCTTGGCACCGATTGGATGATGCGGCGAGGGGGTGACCGTGTGGTCGGTCTCCCAGACCGGAGTCTCTACCGCCGTGGGCAGGAAGAAGTCCATCAGGCTCGCGCCCTTCACGTTGCCCATCTCGTCGTAGGTGATCTCCTGGCCCATGGCGATGGCCAGCGCCTCGGTCAGGCCGCCGTGTACCTGCCCCTCGATGATCATAGGGTTGATGCGCGTGCCGCAGTCGTCCAGCGCGTAGAAGCGCAGCACGTCGGTCACGCCGGTGTCGACATCGATCTCCACAACGCAAATGTAGGCGCCGAAGGGATAGGTCATGTTCGGCGGATCGTAGTAGGAGACGGCCTCCAGACCCGGCTCGATCCCCGGAACCGCCTGGTTGTAGGAGGCGAAGGCGATGTCCGTCATGGTCTTGAAGCGCTCGGGCGCGCCCTTCACCTGGAAGCGGTCGACTTCCCACTCCAGATCGTCCTCGTGGACCTCCAGCAGGTAGGCGGCAATCATCTGTGCCTTGGCGCGGATCTTGCGCCCGACCATAGCAGCGGCGGCACCGGCCACCGGGGTCGAGCGCGAGCCGTAGGTGCCCAGACCGTAGGGGGCGGTGTCGGTGTCGCCCTCCTCGACGGTGATCTGGTCGGCCGGGATCCCGATCTCGGACGCCAGGATTTGGGCGTAGGTGGTGGCATGACCCTGGCCCTGGCTGATCGTGCCCAGGCGCGCGATGGCGGAGCCGGTCGGGTGAATGCGGATCTCGCAGGAGTCGAACATCCCGACGCCCAGGATGTCGCAGTTCTTGACCGGCCCAGCACCGACGATCTCCGTGAAGAAGGCCAGCCCGACGCCCATAAGCTTGCGGGTCTCGCCGCGCGCGAAGGCCTCGCGGTTTGCCGCCTGCTGGGCGCGCAGGCCCTTGTAGTCGACGGTCTCCAGCGCCTTGGTGAAGGCGGTGTCGTAGTCGCCGGAATCGTACTCCCAGCCCAGCGCTGAGGTGTAGGGGAACTGTTCGGCGCGGATGAAGTTCTTCTGCCGGATCTCGGCCGGGTCCATCTCCAGCTTGCGGGCCAGGACGTCGACCATCCGCTCGATGAAGTAGGAAGCCTCGGTCACCCGGAAGGAACAGCGATAGGCCACGCCGCCCGGCGCCTTGTTGGTGTAGACGCCGTCGACCACCACGTGCGCCGTCGGAATGTCGTAGGAGCCGGTGCAGATGTTGAAGAAGCCCGCCGGCCACTTGCTAGGATCGGCGCAGGCGTCGAAGGCGCCGTGGTCGCCGGTCACGTGGCAGCGCAGGGCGGTGATGCGGCCGTCCTTGGTGGCCGAGATCTCGCCGGCCATGTGGTAGTCGCGCGCGAAGGCGGTGCTCGAGAGATTCTCGATGCGGTCCTCGATCCACTTGACCGGCTTACCGGTCACGATGGAGGCGACGATGGCGCAGACGTAGCCGGGGTAGACGCCGACCTTGTTACCGAAGCCGCCGCCGATGTCCGGCGAGACGACGCGGATGTTGTGCTCGGGGATGCTGGAGATCAGCGAGGCGATGGTCCGCACGGCATGGGGGGCCTGAAAGGTGCCCCACAAGGTCAGCTTGTTGTTGATCTTGTCCATCGAGGCGACGCAGCCGCAGGTCTCCAACGGGCAGGGATGGACGCGCTGATAGACGATCATCTCCTTGGCGGTCACCTCGGCTTCTACCAGCGCCTTGTCGGTCGCCTCGGCGTCGCCGACTTCCCAGGTGAAGATGTGATTGTGGTGCTTGCGCGGGCCGTGCGCGCCCTCGGTCTTGTCCTTGATGTCCTCGCGCAGCAATGGCGCGTCGGGCTCCAGCGCCTTGAAGGGGTCGACCACCGGCTCCAGCGCCTCGTAGTCCACCTCAACCAGTTCGATGGCGTCTGCCGCCGCGTAGCGGTCGGTGGCGATGACGAAGGCCACTTCCTGTCCCTGGAACAGCACCTTCTCTTCGGCCAGCACGGCCTGCACATCGCCGGCCAGGGTGGGCATGTAGTGCAGGTTCAGGGGCTTGAGGTCGGCCGCCGTCAAGACCGCGACGACGCCCGGCACGGCCATGGCGGCCGCGACGTCGATCGACTTGATGCGGGCATGGCCGTAGGGGGAGCGAACGAAGTCGCCGAACAGCATGTCCGGCAGCTTGATGTCGTCGACGTAGTTGCCCTTGCCCTGGGTGAAGCGGGCGTCCTCCACGCGCTTGCGCTTGCAGCCGAGCCCTTGCAGCTTGTCCGTGCGTTCCTCGATTGTGGTGGGGGCGTTCATTCCGCGGCCTCCTTCGCTGCTGCCAGTTGCTCGGCGGCGGCCTGCACCGCCTTGACGATGTTCTGGTACCCCGTGCAGCGGCAGAGGTTGCCGGAGATGCCGTAGCGAATTTCGGATTCGCTCGGGCTCGGGTTCTCCTGCAGCAGCCGGTAGGCGCGGGTGATCATGCCCGGCGTGCAGTAGCCGCACTGCAGGCCGTGGTGCTCGCGGAAGGCCTCCTGCAGGGCATGCAGGGTGCCGTCCGGCTCGGCGATGCCCTCGATCGTGGTGATCGAGGTGCCAGTGGCCTGGGCCACGAACATCGTGCAGGACTTCACCGACTTGCCGTCCAGGTCGACCGTACAGGCCCCACAGTGGCCGGTGTCGCAGCCGATGTGCGGACCGGTCAGCGCCAGTTCCTCGCGCAGAAAGTGGATCAACAGCGTCCGGGGTTCGGCCAGCGCCTCCACGTCGCGGCCATTCACCGTCATCTTTACATGCATTTTCGCCATGGTGTCCTCGCGTCTCTCGCCGCCGTCGGGGTTTTCGGGCCCGCGCGGCGCAGGTCCAAGCAGTCGGTTTTTACGCGGCGCGCGTCTGAGCGGTTGCGACGGCGCGGCGCACCATCACGGCGGTCAGGTGACGGCGGAACTCGACCGGTCCACGCCCATCTTCCGCCGGGTCGGTGATTGCCGCGGCGGCCTTGGCGGCCCGCTCGACCGTATCCGCATCCAGGCTCGATCCGCTCAGGATCGTGCTGGCCTCCTCCGCGAAAAGCGGCGTGTCTGCCACGTTGGTCAGCGCCACCGAGGCCGCGCTGCAGGCGCCGCCGGACAGGGTCAGGAGGACGGCCGCCGCAGCGGTCGCGTAGTCGCCGATCTTGCGCTTCTGCTTCTCGTAGGCCCAGCCGTGACCGGCCGACGGCGCGGCGAAGCGCACGGCGGTCAGGATCTCGCCCTCGTTCAGCGCGGTGAAGTAGGCCGCCTCGTAGAAGTCGCGGGCCTTGATCGAACGCGTTCCCTCCGGTCCGGCCAGCAGGTAGTCGGCATCCAGGGCCTGCATCAGCGCCGGCATGTCGTTGCCGGGATCGCCGTTGGCGACGTTGCCGCCTAGCGTGCCGCAGTAGCGGATCTGCGGATCGGCGATCTGCTTGGAGGTTTCGCGCAGGATCGGACAGGCCGCCGCCAACGCCTCGGACTCGATGAGTTCGTGCTGCGTCACCATCGCGCCGATCGTGATGTCGCCCCCGTCGATGGCGATGTCCTTCAGCCCTTCGACCGACTGCAGGTCGATCAGGTGCTCGGGAACCGCAAGGCGCAGCTTCATCATGGGGATCAGACTGTGGCCGCCGGCGATCACGCGGCTCTCCTCGCCCAGGCGGGCAAGCAACTCGACCGTTTCACCGACCGAACCGGGGCGGTGATACTCGAAGGATCCAGGGATCATCTGTCTCTCTCTCCTGAGCAGGTATCGGACGCACCGACCGCAGCCGTTGGTCGCTGCTGATCGCGGTCGCCGCCCGTTTCCTCTGTCCGTTTTTTCGGCTCTTGGGCGAGCCTTATCCGAGAGCTTTCGTCACTCTTCTCGACAGCACAACTCATACGGGATGCGGCGCCGGAACACGAGCCGGCCCGCGCGACCGCCGCCTCTCTTGCACGAACGGTCCTATAGCCGCACGAATGCCGTGGGTGATGCTGGAGGCTAGAGGATGTTCGGCAGGTTGAATGCGAAGAGTCTAGAGTACTCAAAAACGCTGGCAGCGTTTTGATTCGCCAGATGTCCTAAGCTCTTTAGCTAATATACATCAATATATTAGGAGAAAATTCTAAGGTAATATATCGGTTCAAGGTGTGCTACTGCGCTGCCTTCGCACCTGCCGCCTCGTGAGCGGCCTTGGTCCGTGCTTTCAGGTCCCGCAGGACTTTGAGTTCCTCGGCGGTCGGCGGCGGTGTTTCCTCGACGTCCGCCGCATAGGCGATGTCCCAGCCGACGCTGTCGGCCATCTGCGCGCGGGTCACGCCTGGGTGGAGCGAAACGACGGTGAAGCGCTTGGTCTCGGGGTCGGGCTTCCAGATCGCCAGATCCGTAATCAGCAGGCTAGGACCGCGAGTCGTCATCCCTAGGCGTTGGCGGTGGTCGCCCCCTTCGCCATGGCCGAAACTGGTGAAGAAATCGACCTTCTCCACGAAGCCACGTTTCGACTGTTTCATGGTGATGTAGATTTCACGGCTGGCGGAGGCGATTTCCGGTGCGCCGCCGCCGCCGGGCAGCCGAACCTTCGGGTTGGCGTAGTCGCCGACCACGGTGGTGTTGATGTTGCCGAAGGGGTCGAGCTGTGCGGCGCCAAGGAAGCCGACCGTGATCCAGCCGCCCTGCAGCCAGTAGCGAAACATCTCCGGCACGCTGACGGTCGTCAGCGCCGTGTCACAGAGCTCGCCGTCTCCGATGGACAGCGGCAGAACGTCCGGCCTCGTGCCGATCGTCCCGGACTCGTAGATCAAGGTGATCCCGGGAGCATGGGTCAGGCGCGCGACGTTGCAGGCGGCCGAGGGCGCGCCGATCCCGACGAAGCAGACGTCGTCGCTCTTCAAGGGCCTTGCGGCCGCGATGGTCATCATCTCGTCGGGCGTGAAGGCCGTGGCTGTAGATGTCATGCCGCGCTCCGCAAGGCGGCGACGCGCGTCGCGAAAACGTCCGGCGTCGCCTCCAGGACATGGGTTCGCATCCAGTCTCGGAAGGTCTCGCGGTCGGTGGCGATCCTGTCCCACTCCAGATAGCTGGCGTTGTCGCGCCCGTAGTAGCCCTGCGCGTAGGAGGGGTGGGCGCCGCCGGGGACTTCGGCGACGGCCGTGATCGTCCAGTGAGGCAGGATGCAGGCGTTGGGATGGCAGTCGAACTCCTCCACGATCTCCTCCACCGTGACGACGGCGCGTTTCGCGGCCAGGACGGCTTCCTTCTGAATGCCGATGATGCCCTCGATCAGCACGTTGCCTGTCCGGTCGGCCTTCTGGGCGTGAATGAAGGTCACGTCCGGGCGGATGGCCGGGACCGTGGCGAGCTTCTCGCCGCTGTAGGGGCAGACCACCGAGCGGATGTCGGGGTTCACCTCCGCCAGTCCGGCGCCGAGATAGCCGCGCAGAACGGCGAACGGCAGGTTGGCGGCGCCAGCCTCGTAGGCGTTGGCCATGGCCGCATGGGAGTGTTCGACGATCTCGGGCCGGTTCGGCCAGCCGTTCTCTACCGCATCGCGCAGGCGGCGCAGCAGCCCGACGCCGGGATTGCCGGCATAGGAGAAGACGAGTCTGCGGGCCAAGCCCAGGCCGATCATCTGGTCGTAGATCACATCGGGCGTCATGCGGATGAGCGTGAGGTCGCCTGTACCCTGCCGGATCGCTTCATGAGCGGCGGCATGGGGGATCAGGTGCGTGAAGCCCTCGAAGGCCACGCTGTCGCCCGGGTTCAGGTTGTCGCGGACGGCGCTGGCAAGATCGGTGATTTTGGCCATGCGGGCCTCGTCTACTCTCCATTGGCGAAGATGGGATCTCCATGGATAGATGAGGAAACAATCGTTAGAAAATGAGTTTCACGGTCTTTTGTATGCGGAATTCGCATGAAACAGCTTCCCGCGATCAGCCTGCGCCACATCCAGTGCTTCACCGAAGTCGCGCGCTGCGGTTCGGTCCAGGAGGCCGCGCGGCGGCTCTCGATCACCCAATCGGCGGCCAGCCGCAGGCTGAAGGACCTGGAGACGCTGCTGGAGGTGGCGCTGTTCGAGCGGGCGCACCGGCGTCTGACGCCGACCGATGCCGGGCTGCTGTTCCTGCGCTATGCCGATGCGGCCAGCCTGACCTTGCGCAAAGGGGTCGACGCGCTGACGGGCCAAGAGGGCGGCAGCCGGCCTTTGGTCGCTCTCGGAGCGCTGCCGACGGTGGCCGGCACCCTGGTGCCCGCCGCCGCCGCACGGCTGCGGACGGTTGCGCCCCATGTGCTCTTGCGCGTCGAGACGGGTGCGAGCCGCTGGCTGCTGGGCGAACTGAGGGCGGGGCAGCTCGATATGATCGTCGGACGCATGCCGGAGCCCGAGCGGATGCGGGGACTAAGCTTCACGCACCTCTATTCCGACCGGCTGGCCTTCGTCGTTCGCGTCGGACATCCGCTAACGGCGTCTCCGAGCCCCTCTCTGGACGATATTCTCGTCTATCCCGCCATCGTCCCGCCCGAAGCCGCGGTGATCCGCCGTTTGGTCGAGACCTTCCTGCTGTCCCAAGGTGTCGCCTGGCCCGAGGATCGCATTGAGAGCACCTCGGTCGCCTTCTGCGCCAGCCATCTGGCCGCCAGCGATGCCGTCTGGATCATTTCGCGCGGTGTCGCCCTGCCGCAGGTCCGGCGGGGCGATCTCGCTTTCTTGCCGGTCGATACGGCGGCCACCCTTGGTTCCATCGGCATTACGATGAGGGATAAGGCGGAGCTGCCGCCGGAGGCCGGGCTGTTGCTCGATGCGCTGAAGGCGGAGGCCGCCGCATCTGGAGCATAACACCGTATCCAGAGCATAACGCCGTATCCGGCGCATAACTCTGTGCGGCGACAACTTATGCGGACAAAATATAGCGCAATACAATTTGGCGCGAATTCGATAAAATCACGAAATCACCTCGCCGATCACAAGTAATATTTGTGCACAAACACAGTTAGGGCGTATGGCACAGTCCTCCGAGCGAGACCTGAACCACTACCTCAAGCGCGAACTCTACGAGCGGATGCGCCGCGATTCGGCGATCTTCGATTTCTTCGAAGCCGCCTCGTCCGACGGGCTCTGGTACTGGGATCTCGAACGCCTGGATCAGGAGTGGCTCAGCCCGCGCTTCAAGGCCTTCTTCGGCTTTGCCGAGGAGGAGATGGAACATTCGCCCGACTGGTGGCAGGCCAATATCCATCCCGACGACCTGCAGCGCGCCCTGGAAAACTTCGAGGCGCACAAGGCCGATCCGGATCATCCCTACGATCAAGTCGTGCGTTACAGGCATCGCGCCGGACACACCGTTTGGGTCCGCTGCCGCGGCTTGATCATCCGCGACGAGGCCGGGGCACCGCTGCGCATGTTGGGCGCCCACACGGATGTGACCGACCTAAAGCGTCGCGAGCGGGAGTTGGAGGCGGCCAACCTCGCGCTCTCGCAGACGGCCTCGGCCTTGCGCGAGGCCCGCGATCAAGCGGAAAGAGCGGCCAACCACAAGTCCGCCTTCCTTTCGAACATGAGTCATGAGATCCGAACGCCCTTGACCGGGCTGGTCGGGTCCCTGGAGCTGTTGCGCTGCAGCGCCTTGACCGACGAACAGACGGGGTTCGTTCGGACCGCGTTGCACTCCGCGGATGTCCTGATGTCGATCATCGACGGCATCCTCAACCTGTCGAAGATCGAGGCGGGCGAGATCGCCGTGAACGCGACTGTTTTCGAAGGTCGCCTGACCTTCGGAGAGACCTTCGCCGCCATGGAGTCTCGTGCGGCGAAGAAGGGCATCGCCTATCGTTGCCATCTGGCGCCGGAAGCGGCGGGTTGGCTGCGGTCCGATCCCGAGAAGATCTGTCAGATCCTCTTCAATCTGATCGGCAACGCGATCAAGTTCACCGACCAGGGCGCCGTTACCGTGTCCCTGTCGTTGGAAGGGGGCGCATCAAATAGGGAAGACAGCGGCAGTCAAGAGAAGGGATCTGCGAAACCTCGTTTGGTTATCTCGGTGCAGGACACCGGACTCGGAATCGCGGCCGAGGAGCTGTCGCGAATCTTCGGACGGTTCGAGCAGATCCGCGACCCCGCCCGCGCCAGCATTCAGGGGACCGGTCTCGGGCTGGCCATCGTCACGCAGCTTTGCGAGATACTGGAGGGGCAGATCACGGCGACCAGCGAGCCGGGCAAGGGCTCGACCTTTCGCTGCGAGATCCCGGTCGATCTGGCGGAGCCGCCGACCGCCGCCCTGCCGAGTGGACAGGATCTGCGGACCCAGATCGACGGTACCGTGCTGGTCGCCGAAGACAATCCGATCAATCAACAGATCATCTCCGCCATGCTCGACAAGCTCGCCTGCCGCTATCACATCGTCGAGGACGGGGAACAGGCCGTCGCCTTCGCGGCGGCCAACGACTGCGCCGTGATCCTCATGGACATGCAGATGCCCGTCATGGGCGGTCTGGAGGCGGCGGAACGGATCCGTCGTCTACCCGGCCGCCGCGGCCGAACGCCGATCATCTCCCTGTCGGCCGATGTGATGCTGCAGGAGAAGGACAAGTTCCGAACGCTCGGCATCGATGCCGCGATGAACAAACCCTTCAAGCTGGCCGATCTCATTCAGATCTTGAACGAACACGCCGGCGGTACTGTCTGATCGATTGGCTTTGACGCGCTCCCCTCCGTCGAAGAGTAGGCATCATTTATGATCGTCCGAGTGGTCTGGATGGCCCGGCAGCTCGACGTGGAATCCTCCGCCGTCGCCCTCCGGCAGTGGCGTGAAACTGCGGATGCGCCCGCGGCGGCGGGCCTCCAACAAGTGCCGGCCGACCGGTAGGAACAGCGTTTCTCCACTTGTGGGTGTTGCCGGGTCGATGCGAATCACCAGGGCGGTCGCCTCAGTGGAGCTATGGTCTTCCAGCGTCCGCTCGATAGCAATCCGGGCTTCAGCCCAGGACAGTCCCCGCAGGTCGAGTTCGTAATCGGCAGACGCATGATCGCCCACCAAATCCTTTATCCGGTCTTGATCGAATAGCGGCACGGCACCCTCCTTATTGTCGCTAGAGACCAGGCATCATGATGCCGGCCAAGATACCGGCGATGGCGCGCCGCTGCTCGTCCGGAAGGGCCTCGATGGCGTTCCACGCTTCCCGCGCCAGATCGGGATCGGTTTCCGCTGCTCGAACGGTGCCGGCAATGGGGTGCTCCAGACCGAGAACCTGCTCGATGGCGTTGGCGATCACCGGAATGTTGGTTGGGTCGAAGGCTCGCATCAGTTCGCTCGTCCCCGCGGCACAGAACCGGTGTCTGCTGCCTCGTGCAAATCGGCACGTCTCTGCTCGATGGAAGGGCCAATGAGCGGAATGCCGCACAGCTGGGTGATGCGGTGTTTCAAACGCTCGCTGCTCGTCGGGGTGGCCGTCTTGTTCATCTCGCTGTAGCCCGCATCGTCAACTCTGTGTCGTCAGCATACCATCCGTTATGTGGTCTGCCCGCGCGGTTGGCACCAGAGGCTAGTCTACACCCTGCGCCCTGATCGAGGCTTAGTGATCGGTCCACGGCCATATCTCGCCCGCCGCACTCCAGGTTTCGGGTCGGCATCAGCCTTCCATCACTTCACCTTCCATCACCCCGCATCCCGCGCCAAAAACCCGCCCGACTGCCGCGCCCAGAGCTGCGCGTAGAGGCCGTTGTGGCGCAGGAGGCTGGCGTGGTCGCCGTCCTCGACGATGCGGCCCTGGTCCATGACGATCAGGCGGTCCATGGCCGCGATGGTCGAGAGGCGGTGAGCGATGGCGATCACGGTCTTACCGGTCATCAGCCGGGCGAGCTGCTCCTGCACGGCGGCTTCCACCTCCGAGTCCAGGGCGGAGGTGGCCTCGTCGAGGATCAAGATCGGGGCGTCCTTCAGCAGTACGCGGGCCAGGGCGACGCGCTGGCGCTGGCCGCCGGACAGCTTGACGCCGCGCTCGCCGACACGGGCGGCATAGCCCCGATGACCGTGCCCGTCGCGCAGATCGGCCACGAAGCCATGAGCATGGGCCATGTCGGCGGCGACGACCACCTGGTCTTCGCTGGCCTCGGGCCGGCCGTAGCGGATGTTCTCCAGAACCGAGCGGTGTAGCAGCGAGGGATCTTGGGTCACCACGCCGATCTGGGCGCGCAGGCTCTCCTGCGTCACCCCAGCGATGTCCTGGCCGTCGATCAGGATGTGACCGGCCTCAAGGTCGTGGAAGCGCAGCAACAGGTTGACCAGGGTCGACTTGCCCGCGCCGGAGCGGCCCACGAGACCCACCTTCTGGCCCGGTTGCACCGTCAGCGAAAGGTCCTCGATCACGCCTCCGCCCTTGCCGTAGTGGAAGCGGATGTCTTCATAGCGGATCTCGCCTCGGGCGACGGTCAGCGGGCGCGCGGCCGGGCGGTTGGTCACCTGCTGGGGCCGGGCGATGGTTTCCATTCCCTCCTGTACGGTGCCCAGGTTCTCGAAGATTCCAGTCACCACCCACATGATCCAGCCGGCCATATTGTTGATGCGCAGGACCAGCCCGGTCGCCAAGGCGATGGCGCCCAGGGTGATCTGATCCTGACTCCAGAGCAGCAGTGCCAGGCCGCAGGTGCTGACGATCAGCGCGCCGCCGATCACCCAGACGGTCGCCTCCATCAGCGTGATCATGCGCATCTCGGCCCTGAACTTGTCGGTATGCTCCTCCAGGGCCTCGCGCGCGAAGGCTTCCTCCCGCTCGGCATGGGCGAAGAGCTTGACTGTCAGGATGTTGGTATAGCCGTCGACGATTCGGCCGGTCAGCATCGAGCGGGCCTCCGAGACCTCGAAGGAGCGGCGCTGGATGCGCGGCACGAAGTAGGCCAAGGTCGCGACGAAGGCGACGACCCAAAGCAGCAGCGGCAGGATGAGCTGCGCGTCGATCTCCAGGAACAGCAGCAGCGCGCTGACGGTGTAGATCGCCACGAACCAGAGTGCGTCGACCGTTTGCACCACTGATTCCCGCAGCGCGGGTCCGGTCTGCATGATCTTGTTGGCGATGCGCCCGGCGAAGTCGTCCTGGAAGAAGGAGAGGCTCTGGCGCAGCACATAGCGATGGGTCTGCCAGCGGACCAGGTTGGTCAGGCTGGGCACGATGGACTGGTTGACCAGCAGGGTATGCAGCCCGAAGACCAGCGGCCGCAGGATGAGCGCGACGAAAGCCATGACCGCAAGGGTGCTGCCATGTTCGGCGAAGAAGGCCGAGGGCGTCTCGGCTTCACGCACCAGATCGACGATCTCGCCGAGGAAGGCGAAAAGTGCGACCTCGACCAGCGCTGCACAGAGGCCGACCAGCATGACGGCCCCCAGCAGCGGCCAAACCTGCCTGGCATAGTGCCAATAGAAGGCTGCCAGCCGAGCGGGCGGCTGTTCGTCGGACGTGGGGGCAAAATGGTCGACTAGACGCTCAAACCGGCGAAACATCGCTCGCTCCTAACCGCAGGGGACTCGTTCGGGCCGAAAGGCCTTGAGAGATCGCGCGGCGGCGCGAGCGGAGCTGGCTTGGGGTCTTTGTGGGCTTGGTCGGGCCTAGACCGGTCGAGGCTGCTCGCTCAAAGGGCGCGGACGCGCGTCAATGATGTCGATGAAGCTCAAAATGCATCGATGCGACCTCCGCATTGCCTGAGGGTCAGTCCACTCAACTGGCGCTTCGTATAGCGCAGACCGCCTGCAGAGTAAATGCTTCATGGCTGAAGAGCAGCTTTGCGGATCGCCCCCGACAGCTGTTCGGCCTCCTGCAGTCTGCTTGCGCTCAAAGTCGAGACGAGGCTCGAAAGGTTCGAAGCCGGCGCGAAAAAAGAGCTCTGTAACATGCTGTTCGGATGCCGTTCATCTGAAGTTCGGTGCGAGGGACGACAGTTGAAGACCTTAAGATGCCAACAGTTCGCGACGCTCTTTGGAGACTTCGATGCAAACCTCGGCCATTGGAACTCGGGCGGGGTGGCTCGCCGACGCAGCAGACAGGTCCTGGACCGACCTCGAAGCCCTGCCAGGCGAAAAGCCTCAGACCGGCTTGGGTACAAACGCGAGCGGAGCGAGGTCGACGTCGATGGCGTCGGACAGCGCCCGGCTGCCCGAGGGCGATTTCGCGCGGCTCTACGATGCCTGGCTCGACTTGATCGGCGAAGCGTCTGCGGGGCGAACTCGGCCGAAGGGTTCGGATGCGTGCTCGCCGTCACCGTCGATAGTTACCCGGGAGACGGAGCGGTTGCTCGACCGTATGCCGTCAAGCAGCTGTCAGGGCAGCTCTGCCGGTAACTCGCTCGGTGCCTCTCCGGCCAGCTCTATCGTCGCGCATCTGTCTCTTATCGAGCCGAGCGGCGCGGCCGGGAAGGGGCTCGTCTACCGCTTCGCCGGCCGCGAGATCGAGCAGGCAGCCGGACGTACCATGACAGGACGCAGTCTGGCGCTTCTGCCCAGCCGCAACGGCTGGGTCGGGCAGGTCTTGCGCAATGTCGCGATCGTTCGGCATACGCGGCGGCCGCTCTACTGCGAAGGAGCGTTCGTGACCTTTCTCAATGGCATGGCAGGCGTTCGGGCAAGCTGCGAGTTGCTGCTGCCGCTGTTCGATGCGGCGGGCGTGCCGAGCTGTAGCGTGATGTTCCAGAAGGTCCGTCTGCTGGACCGGGCGCACAGCGAGCCCTTCCTCTTTGCCGATGAGTTCCGGCCGGGTCGCCGCGTACTGATCGGACGGCGCATCGCGACACCTTCGACCTAGCGAGAGGCCTTCAGTAGATGCTGAAGGGAAAGTACTTTTGATTGATCTCCTGATAGGTCCCGTCGATGATCAGGAGCGTGATGGCCCGGTTGATGCTTTGCCTCAGGTCCTCGTCTTCCTTGCGGACGGCGATCGCGATCTCGGTGTCGGTATAGATCGGGTCGCCAACGAAGGAGAAGGCCTGTCCCGCTTCGGACTTCAGGAAGTCCCAGGCGACGAGGCTGTCGGTCAGAACCGCCTCGACCTCGCCGGTGAGCAGGGCGGCGTAGGCCTCTTCCATGGTCTCGAAGGCGTGCAGACTCTGGCCGAAGGGGTAGCCATCCTTGAGATAATCGAAAGACGTCGTCTCGGCCTGCGCGCCGACGGCCCGGCCCTTCACGTCAGTCGTGCCGACGAAGCTGTCCCGCTTCGCGACGAAGCGCATCGGCGTGCTGTAGTACTTGTCGGTGAAGGCAACCTGGCGCTTCCGTTCCTCGGTGACCGACATGCTGGCGACGATGGCGTCGTAGCGCTGCTCGACCAGGCCGTCGATGATGGTGTTCCAGGGTTCGGCCACCAGTTCGCAGCGCACGTCCATCACGGCGCAGAGGGCCCAGGTGAAGTCGACGTCGAAGCCGCCGAGCGCGCCTGTCTCGTCGAGGTAGTTGAACGGCGGATAGGCGCCCTCGGTGGCGATCCGCAGAACGCTGTCTTCGACGCGCCCCTCTTCGGCCGCCTCGGCAGGTTTGGAGAACAGGGACGCGGCCAGCGCGACGAGGCAGAGGACCGTCGCCCCAGCGATGCTTGCAGCCAGCGGGAGCCCGTGCCGCTGGGCGTGACCTGTGCCGTCAGGGGTTATGCCGTCAAGGGCGCGGAGCCGGCCTCGTGATCGCATTGCTCAATCGCATCCGTTTTCGCACCAAGCTGCCCTTGCTGATCGCCTTTGCCGCTCTGCTTGGCGGTGCCGCGGTCGGCCTGATCTCCGACCGCGCGGCCACGGAGCAGATCAAGTCCTCGATCGACGGCCAGCTTCGTGCACACACTAGCACACGCGTCGAGGCCTTGCGTAGCCTGTCCGAAAGCATTGCCCGCGACCTGCAGGTCTTCAAATCCTCGCCGGCGCTCAGTCAGGCTCTCACCAGCTTCGTCGCCGGCTGGACGGACCTGGGGGAGGGGGCGGAGACTCAGCTGCGATCCCTCTACGTCGAGGACAATCCGCACCCGCCGCGTAGGCGCGACCATCTGGAGCATGCCGAGGATGCCTCTCTCTACTCGGTGGCGCACAGCTTCTACCATCCGCGTCTGCGGCGTCACCGGGACATCATGGGCTATGCCGACCTGCTGCTGCTCTCGCCCGAGGGGCTGGTGCTCTACAGCGTCGCCAAAGCCAGCGACTTCGCACATCGGATCGACGACGAGAGCTTCGCCGGCGAGCCGGTTCGGGCCGGCTTCTTCGCGGCTCGGGAGCAGGACGACGCCCCCTTTGTCTTCACTGACCTGGCCGAGACCTACCGGCTCGGCGGGCGCTCGATCGTCGGTGCCGTCGCCAGCGCGCTCAAGCGGCCGGACGGCGCGCTGCTGGGTTTTCTCGTCGTCGTCATCGACAGCACACGGGTGAACGAAGCGTTGGCGAACGGGCAGGGCTTCGGCGAGACCGGCCAGACCTTCCTGGTGGGGGCCGACGGGCTGCTGCGCAGCCGGCTGCGTCCGCCGCAGGAACCGCGCGTCCTGCAGCAAGCGGTCGAGATCGCGCCGGTCGAACGGGCGATCGCCGGCGAGTCCGGTGTTGCGCGGCTCGACTGGCAGCCGCCGGGCGCCTCGATCGGCCGCGATACCATCGTCGCCTACGGCCCGGCGGAGCTGCTGGGCCGCCGCTACGCGGTGATCGCCGAGACGCCGGCTTCGGAAGTCTTTGCGCCCTTGACCTCGATGCGCCATGTCGGTCTGGCGGCTGGGATCGCTGCGCTGCTCGTGCTCGCGGTCCTGAGCTTCTCGCTCGCACGCGCCATTACCCAGCCGCTCGACCGCAGCACCTCAGCCCTACGGCGGCTGATGAACGGCGATCTGTCGGTGGAAACCCCGATGGCGAACCGGACCGACGAGATCGGCGACCTGGAGAGCGCGGTTGCGGCCTTCAAGTCGGCGATCGCGACCCGCGAGATGGCGGAGCGGAGGCTGCGCAAGGCGAAGGAGGAGGCAGACGAGGCCAATCGCGCCAAGTCGGATTTTCTCGCAGTCATGAGCCATGAGGTGCGGACGCCCTTGCATGGGGTTCTCGGGCTTCTGGACCTGATCGAGGAGGACGCCCTGACTCGTCGGCAGCGCGATGCGCTGGACCGCGCCAAGCTCTCGTCTCAGACGCTGCTCGGTATTCTCAACGACATCCTGGATCTGTCGAAGATCGAGGCGGGTGAACTGCTGGTGGCCAACGAGGCCGTCGACCTGCGGGAGCTGGCCCGCAGCGTCACCGACGCCTACTCCGGTGTCGCGCTACAGAAGGGGCTGGACCTCTTCTGTGAGGTCGCGCCGGATGTGCCGGATCGGATCCTCAGCGATCCGCTTCGGCTCCGTCAGATCCTTTGGAATCTGGTGAACAACGCGATCAAGTTCACCGATGCCGGTTCGGTGGCGCTGACGGTTCGATGCGGCGCGACGCCGAGCGACAAACTCGCGGGAGACGGCGCCCGCTCGCGTATTGTCTTCGACGTCAGCGACACGGGCATCGGGATTTCTCCGGCTTCTTTGACGCGCCTTTTCGAACCCTTTCAGCAGGCCGATGCCTCGACCACGCGCCGCTTCGGCGGTACGGGGCTCGGCCTCAGCATCTCTCAACGGCTCGCCGAGCTTCTGGGGGGCAGTATCGAGGCCGAGAGCGAACTCGGGCGAGGGGCACGCTTCGCGCTCAGCGTGCCCGCTCTGCCGGTCGAGGCCGAGTCTCCGACGGAGGCGGCCTATCGAGACGGAACCCCGCGGCCGCAGGCGAGCGTAGGTCGGCCCGTTGCGCGGTCGGATGCGGAGGCCCGGGTCGCCGAGGCAGAGGAAAGGTCCAGCGCTGCGCGCGGCCGGGTGCTGATTGCCGAAGACGATCCGACCGGCGCCTTCTTGCTGCAGCAGGTCCTGACGCGGGAAGGCTATGCTGCCACGGTGGCGCGCGACGGCCGGGATGCGCTCCGGTTCCTGGACGACGGCGCCTACGATCTGCTGATCACCGACTACCACATGCCTGGGCTCAACGGCATCGATCTCATGCGCCAGCTTCGCTCCAGTCCGCAGAGCGCACGGTTGCCTATCATCGCGCTGACGGCCGACGCTCGGGAGAGTACCAGCGCGGAATGCCGTGCCGCCGGGGCCAGCGTCACCATGACCAAGCCGGTTGCCAAGGGCCGGCTTGTCGAAACCATCGGGGCCCTGATCGGCGGCAAGCTCCTCGGCGGCGAAGCCCCAGGCCGGCTGCCGCGACGGTCGCTTCCGTCCTTCGAAGACCACGACGATCCGGATGGGGAGCAGGAGACGGCCGTCTTCGACCCGGCCTATCTTCGCGAGATCTTCGCGTCCTTCGACGAGGCGCGCGGCACGATCGACGAGTTTTTGGAGGACATGACGGCCAAGGTCGAGAGAGCGGCCGGCGCCTTGTCCGCCGGCGCCGGTCCTGAGCTGGCGGCCGAGGCGCATCGCGCGGCCAGCGCCTGTTTCTTCATGGGGGCCATGCGGCTGGGCAACTGCTGGCGCAGGTTGGAAGCCGCTGCATCCGAGGGTGAGTTGACGGCCGCTGCCGCGCGTCATGCGGATCTGCTGCGCGAGTTCGCCGTCTTGCGTCGGGAGATCGGGCGGGGCTTGCTGAACTAAGGAAACGACGCGCCGTCCTGCTGCCGTCGAAAAGAGACGACTTTCAACTCAAGGCCAGGCGGTAGCCGTAGCGCGGGACGGTGATGATCAGATCCGGCTCCTGCGGATTGGCCTCGACCTTGCGTCTGAGCCGACTGATCAGGACATCGACCGAACGCTCCGTCAGGGCGTCCTCCGGGCCGCCCACGGCATCGATCAGCTGTGCGCGGCTGAGAACGCGACCCTTGGCCATCGCCAAGGCGGACAGCAGGTGGAACTCGCCGGCGGTGAGCTGAACCTCCTCGCCCTGTGCATCGGTCAGGCAGTGACGTTCCAGGTCCAGCGCGTAGTCTCTCAAGGCGATGGGCTCCGACGAGGTCTCAGCGTCGGAGCTGGAGGCGCGATTCAGAATTGCGCGCACCCGTGCCAGCAATTCGTTCGGATTGCAGGGCTTGGTGACGTAGTCGTCGGCGCCCAGTTCGAAGCCGACCAGACGGTTCGCCTCGTCGTCCCGGCTGGTCAGCATCAGGATGGGGACGCGAGAGCGTGCCCGCAGCTGCCGCGTCAGAACCAGACCGTCCTCGTCCGGCAGATTGAGGTCCAGCACGATTAGGTCGAAGGAGGTTTCGCGGGTGCGTGCATGCAGGTCGCGGCCATCGCCGCCTTCGGTGATGAGAAAGCCGGACTTCTCCAGGAAAGCAGCCAGTAGACGCCGCGTGAATTCGTCGTCTTCGATGATCAGAATGCGTTGGCTCTTCATGGCTGTAGGCGAACACTCTGCTGCAAAAGACCGACCGGTGGCATTTTAGCGAGGTCCAAGCTGAAAAAAGCAACAGGTAGATTGGATACGATAACGCTACCGGGGAGTGCAGGCAGCGGGAGCTTCGCGGGCAAAGCAGCCGGCGAATAGCGTTTCGGTTGCTTGCCCTCGCTCCTCAGCGGCCCTGGAGGCGGCTGAAACTTTAGCGTACCCGGACCACCGCCGTTCGTCCTGGCTGGTAGTCGTCGGCCTCCAGGAAAGGCGCGTGATTGAGATTGCGCAGCGTTCCGAACGTCTGAGCCGCGAGGACGTAGCGAACTTCGCCTTCGTCGTCGGCCAGCGGAAGCATCAGGTGGCACGTCGTCCTCAGGCCGGTCCGGTCGTTGATAAAGGTCAGGTATACGCCTTCCGCGTAAACGGGGGCCTCGAGCTGCGTCAGCAGGCCGAGCTGCCGGCGAACCTGCGCGCCGTACCCCGTGGCGGGCAATAATTCATCGAGATAGGTCCAGGTCAGGCTGCGGCCGGCCGCCTGCTCGATGGCCGTTCCGGCCAGACGGTAGCGGAAGCGCTCGCCGTCGCTGGAGATCAACCGCTCGATGATCGAGATGTTCTGTAGCAGCTTGCGTGGCAGCAAGGTCGGATCGACCGCTGAACGCGGCGGTATTGCCTTCAGGCCCTTGAAGCTCTGCCAGCAGCTGAAGAGGTTGATGAGGTCCGGTTCCGGGAAGCAGGCTGGATGGATCGTCTCCTGGCAGGGCCGCTGCGCTCCGCCGGCTTCGGGATCGCCTACGACGGCCAGGTGCGTTTTGCCCGTCGCGTTATCGCCGAGAGTGTCCCAAGTCATCGTCTTCTCCATTCCCTGTGCCTCCGCCCCGGGCTTTAGCAACCGCCTGCGGCGGGTGCTTGGCCGGGGCCCTGCCGCGACCGTTGCCGGAGCGGGTCTTCGGGCCGCGCTTCTTGTGGTTTCGCACGCCATCGCGTGCAGGGGCTGTGAACGAGAACCTCGCTGCCTGTGAACCAGAGCATCGCCGGTCGCCGCGAACCCGGTGTCAATCGGATTTGAACGATCTGTTACAGCCGGCGATGCGCAGGCATGGAGGCAGGTTTCGTTCGAAGGCTGTCCGGGATTTTCCCTGGGTTGCCAGCCGGTTTCGGCTCTAGGTGGTAGCCCTGCGTTCCCTGATGATTGCTGTCCACGGCGCGAGCATCGCTGTTGAGTTGTCGGCTTCGACGGTGTACTGCCGATCTTTCCATTCCGACTGCACGCGGCGCTTCGCCCCGATTGCTCGAATCGTCACGCGTATCCTCCCGCCTTAGTAGACAAAGAGTCGAAGGACCACCGGTGAAGCTGAAGAATTTGGCGAAGACCTTGCGTTTCGGCGTGGGCCCACTGGGGCGGGAGCGTGAGAAGGCCGCGAAGCGGAAGCGGCGCGAGGCGAAGTTCCGGGACGACGGTATCTGGCTGCACGAAGGCGATATCGTTCAGCGCAAGTACGCTTCCTATCAGGCTTACGTGGAACACCAGGCCTCGAAACTTGACGGCATCAGGTCCCGCCTCGACGACACGATCGAGGAAGATTATCAGGACTTCGTTCGCCGGTTTCGCGACTGTGCGGTCCTGAACGAGGCCGCCAATGTCCTATGCCTGGGTGCGCGCCTGGGGACCGAGGTCCGCGCGCTTCACGCCCTGGGAGTCTTCTCGGTCGGCATTGACCTCAATCCCGGCAGCGACAACCGCCATGTCCTGCCGGGCGATTTCCATGCGGTTGCCTTTCCGGACCGGTCGGTCCACGCGATCTACACCAACGCCATGGACCATGTCTTCACCATCGAACAGTTCATGGGAGAAGTGCGACGCCTTCTGGTGCCCGGAGGCCATTTCGTCGTCGACATGGTGGACGGCTACGCGGAGGGCTTCACGCCCGGGGACTTCGAGGCGACGGCCTGGCGCGACAAGACTGTCCTCCTGGAGCGTATCGCCGCCTGTGGGGGGCTGACAGAGGTCGAGGTGCGCGACCTGGGCCTGTTGCGCAACGAGCGCTGGATGCAGGCCGTGTTCCAGCTGCCCCTGGACGATAGCGGGAGCGCCTCTCGTGAGGTCGCTTCGGCGGCTCGGCCAAATGCATAATGCCCCTCTGACGGCGACTGCGCTCTAAGCTTATGATGAGAGCAGGATTCACCCCTGAGGCGGGATCGCTCACGCGATTCCACCTCAGACGATCCTGATCTAGACGCCCAAGTCGGACGAGCGTGCGATCTGCGTCCCTACGGCTTTCATGGCCGAGAGGGCGGCCGTCCGCGATCCCTCGAGATCGATGGCCCGGCAGGCATCCTCGATCAGGACGGCCTGAAACCCGGCCGTGCGCGCATCCTCCACCGACCAGCGCACGCAGAAGTCAGTCGCCAGACCAACGAAGAACAGTCGCTTGAAACCGCGTGCCCGAAGATAGCCTTCCAGGCCGGTCGTCGTGCTGCGGTCGTTCTCCGTGAAGGCGGAGTAGGAGTCGATAGCCGGGCGAAAGCCCTTGCGCAGAACCAGTTCGACCCGCTCGGGATTGAAGTCGTCATGGAAGGCCGCGCCGGAGGTGCCTTGAATGCAGTGGTCCGGCCAGAGCGTCTGTTCGCCGTAGGCCGCTTCGATCGTCTCGAAGGGCGAACGGCCCGGGTGGGCGGAGGCGAAGGAACTGTGGCCCGCCGGATGCCAGTCCTGCGTCGCGACGACATGCCGGAAACGCGCGGCGAGACGGTTGATCGTCGGCACCACGGCATCCCCCTCGGGGACGGCCAGGGCGCCGCCCGGCATGAAGTCGTTCTGGAGGTCGATCACCACCAGGCAGTCGGTCTCGCCGGGTGTTATCGTCGTCATGCGCCACCGTCTCCTCTTCGCGTTTCGAGAGACTAAAACAGCGTCGCTTCAGGTGAAATCGCTACATCGCCTGCCTGCAGGCGTACCGCGGTCAGTACGGCAGGCCGACGTAGTTCTCGGCCAGCGAGGTCGAGGCGGCGCGCGAGCCGATGAGGTAGTCCAGTTCCGCTTCCTGGATCTTCTGACCGAAGGGGCCGTCCTCCGGGAAGCGATGCATCATGGTGGTGAACCACCAGGAAAAGCGCTCGGCCTTCCAGACTCGCGCCAGGGCGGCGGTCGAGTAACCCTCGATACCGGCCTCCGAGCCGTCCCGGTAGTAGGCGACGAGCGCCTCGTAGAGGTAATGCACGTCGCTGGCCGCCAGGTTCAGCCCCTTGGCGCCGGTCGGCGGAACGATGTGTCCGGCGTCGCCGCAGAGGAACAGGCGCCCGAAGCGCAGCGGCTCTGCGACGAAGGAGCGGAGCGGCGCAATCGACTTCTCGATCGAGGGGCCCGTCGTGACGCCGTCGGCCAGGTCCGCCGGCAGGCGCCGCCGCAGTTCGTCCCAGAAGGCCTCGTCCGACCAGGCCTCGAGCTCGTCGCTCAGGTCGCACTGAATGTAGTAGCGGCTGCGCTCCAGCGAGCGCATGGAGCAGAGGGCGAAACCGTGCGCGCTGTTGGCGTAGACCAGTTCGTCGTTCGCCGGCGGGACGTCGGCCAGCAGACCCAGCCAGCCGAAGGGATAGACTCGCTCGTAGGTTTTCAGCAGGTCCTGCGGCGCGGACTGCCGGCTGACTCCGTGATAGCCGTCGCAACCGGCGATGAAGTCGCAGTCAAGACGGTGAGTCTGTCCATCCTTCTCGTAGGTCAGATAAGGGGCGGGCCCATCGAAGTCTTGCGGCTGGACCTTCTCGGCCTCGTAGATGGTCGGAGCGCCCACGTCGGCACGAGCATCCATCAGGTCGTGCGTGACTTCTGTCTGTCCGTAGACTGTCACGGTGTCGCCGCCGGTCAGCTCTTCCAGGTCGATCCGGTGCAGCGCGCCGTCGAAGGCCAGGTTGACGCCGGAATGCACCAGTCCTTCGCTGTGCAGACGCGCGCCGCAGCCGGCCTTGTCCAGCAGGCCGACCGCGCCCTGTTCCAGCACGCCGGCCCGGATACGGCCGAGGACGTAGTCGCGGGAGCGGCGTTCCAGGATGACGGTCTCGATCCCGGCCCGGTGCAGAAGCTGACCCAGCAGAAGGCCCGCCGGACCCGATCCGATGATTCCCACCTGGACGCGCTTGCTCATAGGTGCCGCCTGCCTAGAAAAGGGCCGAAACGAGAAAGAGAGAAAGACTCGGGAAGAGCACCAGCAGCCCGACCCGCAGGAAGTCGCTGCAGATGAAGGGCAGGGCGCCGCGATAGGTCTGACCGATCGGCACGCCGCCCGACATGGAGTTGATGACGAAGAGGTTCATGCCGACCGGTGGCGTGATCAATCCGACCTCGACGACGATCAGCACTAGGATCCCGAACCAGAGGGCGGTCTGTTCCGGCGTCATGCCGAAATCCAGCGCCATGATGATGGGAAAGAAGATCGGGATGGTCAGCAGGATCATCGACAGGGAGTCCATGACGCAGCCGAAGATCAGGTAGCAGAGCAGGATGACGACCAGGACCAGCCAGGGGCTGTAGCCGCTGTCGCCGATGACCCGCGCCGCCTCCTGCGGAAGCTGGGAGAAGGCGAGGAAGGAGTTGAAGACCGCGGCGCCCAGCAGGATGAAGAAGATCATGCCGGTGGAGACCGCCGTCGCCAGGATCGCCTCGCGCAGCCCGCGCCAGTCGAGACCGCCGTTCAGCCAGGCGATGAGACCGGTTCCCGCAGCGCCCACCGCCGCGCCTTCGGTCGGCGTGAACCAGCCGGCGTAGATGCCGCCGATCACCAGCAGGAAGATCGCCTGCACCGGCCAGACCTGCAGGAGGGTTCGCCAGCGTTCGGCCAGCAGGCTCGGCGCGCGCCGTCCGGCGGACTCCGGGAAGACACGGACGTAGATCGCGATGGTCAGCATGTAGCCGAGCGCGGCCAGGATGCCGGGCACGAAGGCGGCGACGAAGAGCTTGGCAATGTTCTGTTCGGTCAGGATCGCGTAGATCACCAGAATGACCGAGGGCGGAATGAGAATCCCAAGAGTACCGCCGGCCGCGAGACTCGCGGTGGAGAGTGCGCCCGAGTAGCCGAAGCGCTTCAGCTCGGGTAAGGCCACCTGACCCATGGTGGCTGCGGTCGCCAGCGAGGAGCCGCAGATCGCCCCGAAGGCGCCGCAGGCCCCGACGGAGGCCATCGCGATCCCGCCGCGCCTGTGTCCCAGCCAGGCGGCGGCGGCTTGAAAGAGTGCGCGGGACAGGCCGCCGCGCGTCGCGAACTGTCCCATCAGCAGGAACAGCGGAACGATGGTGAGAGAGTAGTTGGAGAAGGTGTCGTAGGGCACCGACTTGAGCTGGGCGAGGATCGGCCGTTCGCTGCCCGTGATGATCCAGACGCCGAAAAAGCCGATCAGCAGCATCGCCAGCCCGATGGGGATGCGCAGGAAGATCAGCAGAATGAGAAGTGGAAAGGAGAGCAGGCCAAGCTCGATGCCGCTCATGACGGCCAGCCCTTCTGCGAGGCTTGCGCCGCTTTCGTCTCGCGGAGTTCCCGCAAGCTGCGCAGGGCGGTGTGGAGGCTGACGACGACGAAGAGCGCAGCGCCGAAGCTCGCCAGGACGTAGCCGATCCACAGAGGGATGCCGAGAATGAAGCTGGTCTCCCCGAAGGCCAGCCGGTCCTGGAGTCCAAGCCAGAGACGCCAGGCGATAACGCCGGCGGCTGCGGTCAGCAGCAGGTTTCCGATGAGATCCGCGACGAGATTCACCCTCCGGCCCAGGGGCGCCATGAAGAGATCGACGGTTACGTGGCCCCGCTGAAGTTGGCACCAGGGAAGGAAGCTGAAGACCGCGAAGGCCGCCGCCATCTCCACCAGCTCGTAGTCTCCGGGGACGGGCCCCAGCCCGATGGCGATCAGGCCGCGCCCCGTCACGCTGACGACGGTCAGCAGGGTCATGCCCAGCAGGGCGACGCCGCCGGCCAGCGCCAGAGCCAGCGCGGTCCTATGGATCAGACGTTCGATCACGGCTCGATCCCGAGTTGGGGGATTGCGGGTGGCGGCAACCTCGAAGCCCTGCCGCCGCCTCAAAGACTCTACTGACCCGAGTGTTCCGAGATCAGAGCGCGGGCCCGCTCGACCAGCGCGGCGCCGTCGGCGCCGTCGTCGTCCATATCGGCGATCCAGGCGTCGATCACCGGCTGGGCTGCCGTCCGCCAGCGCTCGGTCTCGGTAGCATCGAGTATGACGATGCTGTTTCCGGCCTCCTCGGCGCGCTGCCGGCCGACGACATCGCCGGCATCCATGGCGCCACCGAACAGGGCGGCCGCCTCGACCCCTGAGTTGGCGTCGATCACCGCCTTCAGATCGTCGGGCAGGTTCTTGTAGCTGTCCCGGTTCATGACCATGGCGAAGGTCGCGGTGTAGAGACCATGATCCCCGTCGAAGCCCGTATGGGTCTCCACCAGCTCTGACACCCGCAGGGGAACGGTCACTTCCCAGGGAATGACCGCGCCGTCGATCACGCCCTTGGAGAGAGACTCGGGCACGGCGGGCACCGGCATGCCGATCGCCGTGGCTCCCAAGCGGTCCAGCATGCCGGTGATGACACGCGTCGGACCGCGCAGCTTCAGGCCGTCCATGTCCTCCATGCTGCGCACCCCCTCGCCCTTGACGTGCAGCAGGCCGGGTCCGTGGGTGTGGAACACCAGCGGCTGGACGTCGGCGAACTCGTCGAGCGCCGTCTCGGTGACGTACTCGTGGAAGGCGCGGGATGTCGCCTCGCCCGTCGTCACCATGAAGGGCAGTTCGAAGGCCTCGGTCTTGCTGAAGCGGCCCGGTGTGTACCCCAGGACGGTCCAGACGATATCGACCACGCCGTCGCGCGCCTGATCGAACAGCGACGGCGGGGCGCCACCCAGCTGCATGGCCGGGAAGTGCTGGATCTCGATCCGTCCGCCGGACTCCGTCTCCACGCGCTCGATCCAGGGATCGATGGCCTGCGAGGGGATCGTTGCCTGGGGCGGCAGAAACTGATGCAGGCGCAGGGTCACTTCCTGCGCCTGAGCGGTGCCGGTCGTCAGGATCAGCGCGGCGGCCAGCAGGCCCCCCGACAGCAGTTTGGCGTACATGCTCTCTCGTCCTCCCTTTGGTGTCTTCGCCGCCGATGCTTCGGTCGGATCTTCTTTTCCTGCAGTTTGCATCACGCAATGCCAAAGGAAAAATGAGGAATTCAGGGGTTTGGATAACCGCAGTGTTATCCGAAGCCTCTGGTGGTCAGCGGTTCAGGGCGCAGCGGCCTCGACGATCTTGCGCAGGATCCCGGCGAAGAGGGTCATCGGCGGCGTCATGGCGACCTCGGCCCGCATGGTCAGGCCGACCGGCCCCAGGGTCTGGTCGATGTTGAAGGGCAGCTCGACCAGCAGGCCATCGGCGATGTCCAGTGCGACCACGCCGAAGGAGATGAACCAGACGGCATCGGTCTTGCGCAGGTAGGCGCGTCCGAAGGTGGCGGCGACGGTTTCGATCCGGTCGGGCAGGCGGGCGATGCCGCTGGTGATCAGAAGCTGCTCGCAGAGGTCGCGGATCGCCGCGCCGGGGTCGGGGAATAGCACGGTGTAGTCGGCGATCCGCGTCACGTCGTTCGCAGTCAGCAGAGGATGGCCGGGCCGCACGACCACCGCCACCCGCTCGGAATAGAGATGACTGAAGCTCAGGCCGGCCATGCTCTCCTGCGGACCCAGCCGGCCGACCACGAGGTCCAGCTCGCCGTCGCGCAGCAGGTCGAGGATGTAGGGGTTGGGGCCGGACACGATGCGCAGCGTCATCTCCGGCGTGGCTTCCTTGAAGCTTGCGACGGCGGCGGGAATGATGCGCGCTGCGACGCTGGGCAGGGCGCCTACCGTCAGCACGTCCTGGCCCTGCTGCCGGGTCTGGGCGATGCCGTCCATGCCCTGCACGAGGGAGGCGAGGGCGGAGGCCGCATAGTGGAGGAAGGTCTCGCCGACCAGTGTCGTCGCGGCGCCGGCACGCCCGCGCTCCAACAGGCGCGCTTCCACGATCTCCTCCAGTTCCTTGAGAGTCTTGGAGACGGCCGGTTGGGTCACGGCCAGGGCGTCGGCGGCCTGCTTGACGCTGCCGCGGCGGGCGACCTCGACGAAGGTCCGCAGATGGCGAAGCTTGATTCTCGGGTCCAGCATGACTGGCCAGCATCACTCTTGGGTTATCGATCCGCTCCAAAACCTAATTTTACATGACCGATCGGATCGCGCAGTCTGGAATAAGAGGAGCCGCATCAAAGCGGTTCGCCAAGAAGAAGCAGGGTGGAGGAGCGTTCCTATGCAGTCGGCCCAGATCGAAGGGCGGGTGATCGAGTATCGGCTTGAGGAAACAGGGGCTGGCTCAACTGGTGTGGCGGGCGACTCCGACAACGCTCCCGTTCTGGTCTTCTCCAACTCGCTGGGAACGGATCTGCGGGTCTGGGATGCCTTGCTGCCGCAGCTGCCGGAGGGGCTGCGCGTCCTGCGCTATTCCAAGGCCGGCCACGGGCTGAGCGACCTGGCGGGGGAGCGTTCCATCGCGGCGCACGCCGACGACCTGCTGGCCCTGATGAACCAGCTCGGCATCGCCAGGGCGACTCTGGTTGGGCTGTCGGTGGGCGGCATGATCGCCCAGGCCCTGGCAGCGGCTGCGCCGGAACGCGTGGCCGGCCTGGTATTGTGCTGCACCGCGCAGAAGATCGGCACGCCGGAGATCTGGAACGAGCGGATCGATGGCATCCGCGCGGGCGGTCTGGCGTCTCTCGCCGACGCCGTGATGCAGCGCTGGTTCTCCCCGGCTTTCCGTGAGACGCAGCCGGCTGACCTGGCGATCTGGCGCAACATGCTTCTGCGCACGCCCGCGGACGGTTACAGCGCAGTCTGCGCCGCGATCCGCGATGCCGACCTGACCGCGACGACCGCGACCATCTCGGTCCCGACCTTCTGCGTTGCCGGTAGTCTCGACGGCTCGACGCCGCCCGAGGTGGTGCGCGGTCTGGCCGAACTGATTCCCGATGCGGACTTCGAGGTGATCGAGGGCGTCGGCCACATCCCCTGCGTCGAGGCGCCGGAGCGGCTCGGCCAACTGATCTCCGCGTTTCTGAAGGAGCATGGTCTTGGCTGAACGCGATACTCCAATCTCTGGGTCGATCCCCAGCCCGATACAGGGCGGAGCTTACGAGGACGGTATGGCGACCCGCCGCCGGGTCCTGGGCGACACCCATGTCGACCGCGCCGAAGCCTGCAAGACAGCCTTCGACGACGACTTCCAGCGTTTCATAACCGAGGGCGCCTGGGGCTCGGTCTGGTCGCGGCCCGGGCTAACGCCGCGCGAACGCTCGCTGATCACTCTGGCCCTGCTCGCCGCCGGCGGGCATCGGGAGGAGATCGCCCTGCATACCCGCGCGACCGCCAACACCGGAGCGACGCCCGACGACCTCAAGGAGGCGCTGCTGCATGTGGCGGTCTACGCCGGGGTGCCGGCCGCCAACGAGGCGATCCGCATCGTCAAGCAAACCCTGGAGGACAGCGGCCGGCTGCAACCGGCTGCGGGAGACCGGCAGCCATGAGCGACCCTTCGGCCACCAATCTGCGGCCGCGGCCCGAACCGCTGATCCCCCGCGATCACACCTGGCATCCTCCGGCGCTGGCGCCTGCCTACAAGACCTCCCTACTGCGTTCGCCGCAGCGGCCTCTGGTCGCGCATGAAGCGACCCTGTCGGAGAACACCGGACCGGTCTTCGGTCCCGAGGCGGTTGGCCCCTTGGACAACGACCTGCTGCGCAACCATGCCCGGGACGGCGATCCGGTCGGTCCGCGCATTTTGGTTCACGGTCGGCTTTGCGACGAGACGGGGCGCGGCGTGCCGGGCGCGCTGATCGAGATCTGGCAGGCCAATGCCGGTGGGCGCTACCGCCATCGCAAGGACGGCTACCTGGCCGCGCTTGATCCCAACTTCGGCGGCTGCGGCCGGACCCTCACGGACGACCAGGGCAACTACGTCTTCCGCACCGTCATGCCGGGGCCTTATCCCTGGCCGAACAACGTGAACGACTGGCGCCCCGCGCACATTCACTTCTCGCTCTTCGGCTCGGGCTTCGGTCAGCGCTTGATCACGCAGATGTATTTCGAGGGCGATCCGCATATTCCGCTCTGCCCCATCCTCAATGCGATTCCCGATCCCCGGGCGGTCGCTCGGCTGATCGCGCCGCTGGACATGGCTGCGACGGTGCCGATGGATGCGCGCGCCTACCGCTTCGACCTGGTGCTGCGCGGACGCCGCTCGACCTACTTCGAGACCCGGCCGGAGGGAAACTGACATGGGGTGGGGAACTGACATGCCGCAGGCAAGCGACCGCTTGAGGGAAACGCCGTCCCAGACCGCCGGACCCTACCTGCATATCGGACTCGCGCCCAGCCTCGCCGGGATCGCCGGTGTCTATCCGGCGGACCCAGGCGGCGTCATCGCCGGACCCGAGACGCCCGGCCAACGCCTTCGGATCGAGGGGCGGGTGTTCGATGGCGACGGCGGTCTGGTGCGCGATGCCTTGATCGAGACCTGGCAGGCCGATGCGAACGGGATCTACAACGCTCTGCTCGACCCGCGTCGCGGTCGCTGCGCGGCCGACTTCTGCGGCTGGGGGCGCTGTGCCACCGACCTCGACAGCGGCACCTTCGCCTTCGAGACGATCAAGCCGGGTCCGGTGCCGGGACCGCGCGACAGCATGATGGCGCCGCACATCTGTCTCTGGATCGTGGCCCGGGGAATCAACCTCGGCCTCTCGACGCGCCTCTACTTTCCGGAGGAGGAGAGCGCCAACGCGGCGGATCCGGTCCTGCAGCGGATCGAGAACCCGGCACGTCGGGACACCTTGATCGCCCAGTCCTCCGAACCTCGCGACGGCCTGAGCGTCTACCGCTTCGACATCCGCCTGCAGGGCGAAGGCGAAACGGTCTTCTTCGCGACCTGACGGGTGTCGTCCTCGCCTATGTACAGCCTGTCCGCTCATCCCTCCTACCTGGACGATCTGCTCGGCGATCCCGAGGTCTCGGCTGCGCTCTCCGCCGAGGCGCAGCTACGGGCGATGCTGCGGGTCGAGTCCGAACTGGCTGCCGTGCAGGCCGAGCTAGGGCTGCTCCCGCTGCGCGCGGCAGAGGCCATCGCTCAGCTCTGCGCGAGCGATCCGGTTCGGCCGGAGGGCCTGCGCGAAGCAACCCTGCGCGACGGCGTGGTCGTGCCGGGACTGGTGGCCGCCCTGCGCCAAGCCCTGCCGGCCGACGTCGCGCCCTATCTGCATTGGGGCGCGACCAGTCAGGACATCGTCGATACCGCCGCCTGCCTCACGCTGCGCGACGCGCTCGACATTCAGCAGGGGCGCCTGCGATCCGTCATGGACCACCTGGCCACCCTGGCCGAGGACCACCGGACGACGGTCATGGCGGCGCGCACGCGCGGCCAGCAGGCGACGCCGACCACCTTCGGCCTGAAGGCCGCGGGCTGGCTGATGCCCTTGGTCAGGGCTGCATCACGTCTTGGCCCCTTGCGCGAGGACTCACTCGCTCTGTCTCTGGGCGGTGCGAGCGGAACGCAGGCGGCTTACGGCGAGCGCGCCGCCGAGATCGAGCGGCGGTTGGCGCTGCGGCTCCATCTGGCGGTTCCCGTCCTGCCGTGGCACACGCAGCGCGACCGCTTCGTCGAGATCGGCGGCTGGATGACCGGCGTCGCTGGCGCGCTCGGCAAGCTGGCCGGCGACGTTTTGCTGCTGACCCAGTCGGAGGTTGGAGAGGTCGCCCTGGCCGGTGCCGGTGGGTCCTCGACCATGCCGAACAAGGCCAATCCGACGCGCGCCGAGGCGATGGTTGCCCTGGCCCGCCGGACGGCGACCGAGATCCCGCTTCTGCACCAGGCCGTCCTGCACGATCACGAGCGCGGTGGTGCGGCTTGGCAGATGGAATGGGCGGCCTTGCCATCCATTGCCGTATCGTCGGGGGCCGCGCTGCGTCATGGCCTGGCGTTACTTGAGACGCTGGAGGTCAAGCCCGAACGGATGCGTGTGAACCTGGAGGCCAGCCGGGGTTTGCTTCTGGCCGAGGCGGCGAGTTTCGCCTTGGCCACCCAGCTGCCGCGTGCGGAGGCTCAGGCGCTCGTCAAGCAAGCCTGCGCCGAGGTGCGCGACGGCGACCTTCACCTGATCGATTGTCTGCGGCGGCACTGCGACCTCCCAATCGACTGGGAGCGCCTGCGGGATCCCGCCGCCCAGACAGGGCAGAGCGATGCCCTGATCGACCGCGCCCTGGCGGCTTATAGGGATATCTCCTCCGAGAGCGATCCGCGCTAGGGACACGCCCTTAGGAGCGTGTCGCAGATCTGCCGGTTGGATTTATCCACCCTGATGACCCCGCTTCTCCTCTATGGTCGCCGCCCATTCTTTAGGCAGGTGAGGGAAGCCCGACGGTATGTCGGTCCTTGGTGAGAGTGCACGGTCTTTCGGTCGTTGGGCGGGCGGCAACGCCTATCTGCTGTTGCTGCTGACCACGGCGGCTTGGGGCGGCAATGCCGTCGCCGGCCGCTTCGCGGTGGGCGAGGTCTCGCCGATGGCGTTGGTCGCCCTGCGCTGGCTGGGCGTGGTCCTGCTGGTGCTGCTGGTGGCGCGTCGTCAGATGATCGCCGAGTTGCCGGTGCTGCGCGCGCACTGGCGTTTCTTCGCCCTGCTCGGCACCATCGGCTTCACCATCTTCAACGCGCTTTTCTACACGGCCGCCCAGACCACGACGGCCATCAACATCGGCATCATCCAGGGGTCGATCCCGGTCTTCGTGCTGATCGGCGCCTTTTTGGTCTACCGCACAGCGGTGACGCCGCTGCAGAGCGTGGGTGTGGCCCTGACGATGTTGGGAGTTGTGACCGTCACCGCCGGCGGCGATCTCCAGCGCCTGCTCGGGCTCGGCTTCGCGGAAGGCGATTTGATCATGCTCGTGGCCTGCGTCTTCTACGCGGCCTATACCGTGGCCCTGCGCCGTCGGCCGGAGGTTTCCGCCCTGGCGATGTTCTCGGTCATGGCCCTCGCGGCGCTTCTGGCCGCGCTGCCGCTCGCTGTTCTGGAGGCGGTGGCCGGGGCCTTCGTTTGGCCGAGCCCGGCCGGCTGGGCGGTGGTGCTCTTCGTCGTTCTGATTCCCTCCTTCCTGGCGCAGCTTTCCTTCATGCAGGGGGTCAGGTTGATCGGCCCCGGCCGCGCTGGCGTCTTCGTCAACCTCGTGCCGATCTTCGCCGCGCTCTTCTCTGTGCTGCTGCTGGGCGAGACCTTCGCGCCCTTTCACGCGGTCGCTCTGGTCCTGGTGCTGGGCGGCATCTGGATCGCCGAGCGGGCAAAGTCCCGGAACAGCTAGAGTCGGGCGTTCCTGACGGCCTTTATCTCGCCGCCGATCCTATCCAATCCGGCAAGTTTGCTTGACCTGTCGGCCCCTTGCTGAGCAGTGTCTGGCTCTTGCGATCGCGCCATGACACTCCTTGCTGTGTCGGCCGCGCATCGGCTCAACCGAAGCGATAAGGAGCGCCGGCGACGATCAAGCCGGCCTTTGAGGGAGGAAGACGTTCAATGCAGCTACGCAAACTTCTGGCCGCCGGTGTCGGCGCCCTGGCCGGTCTCTCCTTGCTGGCGGGCGGTGCCAGCGCCGACTCGCGTATCACCCTGAAGTCGGCGAAATCGACCTCCTCCTACTACGTAATGATGGTCCAACTCGCCGAGATGCTGAAGGACGCCAGCGGCGGCGATATCCTGCCGACGGTGGAGGAGAGCCAGGGCTCGGTCCAGAACGTCAAGGAATCGAAGGTTCGTCCCGGCAACTTCTTCTTCACAACGCCGCCCAGCCTGCTGGCGGCCGCGCGCGAGGGCCGCACCCCCTTCGAGGGCGAGTCCTTCGATACGGCGCGCACCCTCTTCGTGATGCCCTTCGTCACGATCCACTTCGTCGTGCGCGAGGACGCCGGGGTCGCGACCCTGGGCGATCTGACCGGCAAGCAGTTCATCGCCGGCGGCAAGGGCTCCTTCTGCGAGCGCCGGGCCAAGTCGATCCTGGACGCGCTGGAACTGACCGACAAGATCGACTTGGTGGACGTCGAACTCGATGCCGCCGCGCCGGCGGTGCGCAACGCCAAGGTCGACGGCTTCGTCACCTGCAGTTCCCACCCGACCCCGGGCCTGGTCGAGCTGGCGACCACGACGCCGGTCGAGGTGCTGTCTCTGACGGAAGAGGAGCGCCAAACCATCGTGGAGCTGGATCCGCTCTCGGGACCGGTCACCATCGCTGCCGGAACCTACAAGGGGCAGGAACAGGCGGTTGCGACGGTCGGTGTGCCGGTCGGCGGTTACGGTACTGTCGGGATGGACGAGGAGGTGGCCTACTTCCTCACCAAGACCTTCTGGGAATGGAAGGACCGGCTGGCGGGCGAGAATCCCTGGTGGAACGGTGTTACCGTCGATCTGCTGAGCCAGATGGGCGCGCCGCTGCATCCGGGCGCGCGTCGCTACTACGAGGAACAGGGCATCGAGCTGCCGGACGCCCTTTTGTGATCCTGCCTACGGGCCGCTAGCTCATGGCGACCTCTGCTTCGGCATCGGCGACGGCCGGTATCGCGCCGTCCGGCCCCGTTCTCGTGGTCTCGGAAGAGCGCGGCATCCCCGACGACTCTCCCCTGGCCGGGCCGCTTTCGCGGCTCAGCCTGCGGGACTGGGCGATGCTGGCCTGCGGCCTGATCTCCGTCGGCTTTCACCTCTATCTCGTCTTCTCGGGTCTGATCCCGAATCTCATCACGCGGCCGCTGCACTTCGTGTTGGCGCTGCCCTGGATTTTCTTTTTTGCGGTCACGCCGAATCGCTTCGCTCGCTGGTCGGGCTACGCGCTTGGCGTGATCGGGCTGTTGGCCGCCGGCTTCATCGCGCTTGAGAGCGATCGGCTGGTCGACCAGTACGGATCACTGCAGGGGACCTTGCAGCGCGCGGTCGCGCTGGTGGTGATCCTGGTGGCGCTGGAGATGGCGCGCCGCGCCATCAAGTGGGTGCTGCCGGCCATCACTCTGCTGGTGCTGCTCTACGGCTATTTCGGCGATCTGATCCCCGGCACCTTCGGTCACGGCGGGCTGCCGTTCGACTACTACTTCGGGACGCTGGTGATCACCGGCGGCGGCATGTGGTCCAGCCTGACCGGGATCTCTGCGGAGGTGATAGCGCCCTTCATCATTCTCGGCGCCTTCATCTCGGCGGGGACGGCGGGCACCGGTTTCATGTCCGTCGCGACCCAGCTGGCCGGCCGCTTCCGGGCCGGCGCGGCAAAGATCGCAGTGCTCTCCAGCGCCCTCTACGGCACCATCTCCGGGGTCGCCTCCGCTAACACGGCCTCCACCGGCATGGTGACGATCCCGGCCATGAAGCGGCTCGGCTATCCGCCCTCCATGGCAGCGGCGACGGAGGCCGTGGCCTCGACCGGCGGCCAGATCATGCCGCCGCTGATGGGGGCCGGGATCTTCGTGATGGCGGAGCTGCTGCGCAGCGACTACACGACCATCATGGTGGCCGCGACCCCGCCGGCGCTGCTGTTCTTTCTGACCGCCTGGATGGGGGTGCATGCCTACGCTTTGCGCTTCGGCCTGCGTGGCCTGCGGCGCGAGGAACTGCCGGGCTGGTCGCTGGTGCTGCGCAGCGTTCCCTTCTTCCTGCTGCCCTTCGGTATCCTGGTCTACATGCTGGTCTTCACGGCTTACACCGCGCCCTACGCCGCCTTCTTTGCGACGCTGGCGGCGCTGCTGCTGCTGGCCACCGATTCCCTCGGCAGCTTCGATCTGCGCCGCTGGCTGCATCGTCTTTGGAGCGGCTGCGTCAGCGCCGGACGGCAGATCGCCTCCATCGCCGCGATCATCGTTTGTGCCAGCCTGATCGTCGGCGTCTTCCACATGACCGGACTGGGCGTGAAGATCACTTCGCTGATCCTTTCGGCCTCCGGTGGGGAGCTGTGGGTCGCCCTGCTGCTGACCGCGCTGGCCAGCCTGGTGCTGGGGATGGAGCTGCCGACGACCGCCGCCTACGTCATCTGCGTCGCGGTAGCGGGTCCGGCTCTGGTCGAGCTGGGGTTGCCCGAGCTTTACGCCCACCTTTTCGTCTTCTGGTACGCGCTGCTCTGCACGATCACACCGCCGGTCTGCGGCAACGTCTTCATCGCCGCCGGTATCGCCGAGACGCCCTGGATCCCGGTGGCTTTGCGGTCAATGGCGCTGGGGCTCGGCCTGTTTCTCGTACCGCTCGGCTTCGTCGCCAATCCGGCTCTGCTGATGCTGGCCGAGGCGCCGCTGCTCACCCTGGCGGCGCTGGTCAAGGTCGCGGCCGGGCTGTTCCTGCTGTCCTACGCCGTGATCGGCCCGACGCCCAAGGCGTGGCTGCGTCTCCCGGCCTTCGTCGGCGGTCTCGTCCTGCTGTTCGCCTTCGGGATCTGAGATCCCTCAGCGCTGTGCGACCTCCCACTGAGGGTGGATCCAGATCGGAGCCTCGGAGGGCGGCAGGGGCGTCTGGTTGCGGATCTCGTCGGCGATCTTCTCCGCCAGCATGATGGTGGGCGCGTTGAGATTGCCGCTAACGATGTCCGGCATGATGGAGGCGTCCACCACGCGCAACCCCTCGACCCCGTAGACCCGTCCGGCGCCGTCGACCACGGCCAGAGGGTCGCTGTCCGGACCCATTTTGCAGGTGCAGGAGGGGTGATAGGCGCTTTCCCCCTTGGCGCGGACGAAGGCGTCGATCTCCGCGTCGCTTGTGGCCTCCGGTCCGGGACTCAGCTCCGGCCCGCGCAGGTCGTCGAAGGCCGACTGTGCGAAGATCTCGCGGGTCAGGCGGATGCCTTCGCGCATTTCCCGCCGGTCCTGTTCGCTGCCCATATAGTTGAACAGCACCGAGGGCGCCTCCTTCGGGTCGGCCGAACGGAGCTTCAGCTTGCCCCGGCTGGTCGGGCGCATCGGGCCGATGTGGGCCTGGAAGCCGTGACCGCCGGCCGGGCTGCTGCCGTCGTAGTTTATGGCGATGGGTAGGAAGTGATACTGCAGGTCGGGGTGTTCGACGCCGGCGCGGCTGCGGATGAAACCGCCCGCCTCGAAGTGGCTGGTGGTCCCCAGGCCCTTGCGGAAGAAGACCCAGTCCATGCCGATCTTCAGCTTGTTCCAGGGCTTGAGCGAGGGGTAGAGCGTGATCGGCTTCGTACAGGCGTGCTGGACGTAGACCTCCAGATGGTCCTGCAGGTTGTCGCCGACGCCCGGGCGGTTCGCTACCACCTCGATCCCCAGCGCGCGCAGCTCGTCTGCCGGGCCGATGCCGGAGAGCAGCAGCAGTTGCGGCGAGTTGATCGCGCCGCCGGCCAGAACCACCTCGCGCTCGGCCCGGACGGACTGTTCCAGGCCGCGCCGCTTGTAGGTCACGCCCGTGGCGCGTCCCTGCTCGACCTCGATCTTTGCGACCAGGGCGCGGTCGATCACGGTCAGGTTCGAGCGGGTCAGGGCGGGGTGCAGGTAGCCCTTGGCCGCCGACCAGCGCTCACCCTCCCAGGTGGTGCGGTCCAGGCGCGACAGCCCCTCCTGCTGTTCGCCATTCATGTCCTCGGTGATGGGATAGCCGGCTTGCCGTCCGGCCTCGATCCAGGCGGCGTAGAGCGGGTGGTCGAGGCGCCCGGCCGTCACCCGCAGGGGGCCGTCGCCGCCGTGGTAGTCGTCTCCGCCCAGCTCGTGGGTTTCCGCCTTGCGGAAGTAGGGCAGGACGTGGCTGTAGTCCCATCCGCGCAGGCCCTTCTGGGCCCAGCGGTCGTAGTCGCGCGCATGGCCGCGCACGTAGGCCATGCCGTTGATCGAACTCGATCCGCCGAGCACGCGCCCGCGCGGCTGATAGATCCGCCGGCCGTCCATATAGGGCTCGGGCTCCGACTCGTAGGCCCAGTTGTAGCGCTTGCCCTTCAGGGGCTCGGCCAGGGCCGCCGGCATGTGGATCATCCAGGACATCAGGCCGCGGTCGGGGCCTCCGGCCTCCAGCAGCAGGACAGAAACCTCAGGGTCCTCGCTCAGCCGGGCGGCCAGGACGCAGCCGGCCGAACCGGCGCCGACGATGACGTAGTCGTAGGCTTGCTCGCGCATTTTTCTTGTCTTCTTTTTTTTGAGACTCTCAGTAGGGGGAGTCGACGTCGCCCATCTCGACGTAGACGGATTTCAGTTGGCTATAGTGCTCGATCGCGGCCCGTCCGTTCTCGCGGCCCAGGCCCGACTGCCGGTAGCCGCCGAAGGGCATCTCGATGGGCGTCAGGTTGTAGGTGTTGATCCAGCAGGTGCCGGCCTGCAGCCGGGCGATCACCCGGTGCGCGCGTTTCAGGTCGCGGGTAAAGATACCGGCGGCCAGCCCGAAAGGCGTCGCGTTGGCGCGGGTCACGACCTCCTCTTCCTCCGTGAAGGTCAGGAGGGAGAGCAGGGGGCCGAAGACCTCCTCCCGCACGATGCTCATGCTGTCGTTGCAGCCGTCGAAGATGGCCGGCGCCACGAAGTTGCCCTCCGTAAGCGCCGGATGCTCGGGCGCCGTGCCGCCGGTCACCAGTTTGGCGCCCGCCGCCCGACCGGCCTGGACGTAGTCCAGTACCTTGGCGCGATGCTCGGCTGAGATCAGCGCCCCGACCTGGGTTTCCGGGTCCAGGGGATCGCCGATCTTCATCGCCTCGGTGCGGGCGACCAGCTTTTCCAGGAAGGCCGCTTTGACCGAGGCCTCGACGAAGACGCGCGTGCCGTTCGAACAGATTTCGCCTTGCGTGAAGAAGTTGGCCAGCAGCGCGGCGGAGACGGCGTTGTCGAGATCGGCGTCGGCGAAGACGATCAGGGGCGACTTGCCGCCCAGTTCCAGCGTGACTTCCTTCAGGCTGCCGGCGGCGTCGGCCATCACCTTCTTGCCGGTTCCGACTTCGCCGGTCAGGGAGACCTTGGCGATCCTCTCGTGACGGGTCAGCAACTGGCCGGTCTCGCCGAAGCCCTGCACCACGTTGAAGACGCCGTCCGGCAGTCCGGCTTCCTTGAAGACCTCGGCCAGCTTCAGCGCGGTGAGGGGTGTCAGCTCCGCCGGCTTGAAGATCATGGCGTTGCCGCAAGCCAGCGCCGGCGCTGCCTTCCAGCAGGCGATCTGCAGCGGGTAGTTCCAGGCGCCGATGCCGGCACAGACGCCCAGCGGTTCGCGCCGCGTGTAGAAGAAGCTGTGGTTCCACTCGGCGCCCAGGTCGACGTGTTCGCCGCCCAGGGTCGCGGCGAGACCGCCGTAGTACTCCAGGCAGTCGGCCCCTGAATGTACGTCGACCGTCTCGGACTCCGAAATCGGCTTGCCGCTGTCCAGCGTTTCCAGGACGGCCAGTTCGCGGTTGCGCGCCCGCAGGATGTCGGCGGCGCGCTTCAACACCCGACCGCGGGCCGTGCCGCCCATGGCGGACCAGACGGCGAAACCGGCCTCCGCCGCGGCGACCGCCGCTTCGACTTCGGCGACACCGGAGATCTCCACCTCGCAGAGCGGCCGGTTGGTTGCCGGATTGAAGGTTGGAAAGCTGCGGCCGTCGCTGTTGTCGAGAGGGGCGCCGCCGATCCAGGCTTTCTGGGTCGTCAGGGTCGGCAGATGGGTCGCGTCAGGCATCGACGGGCTCCCGTGCGAGTTGGGTGTGCAGATAATTGCGGACGATGCGCCGGGCGGCGCGGCTGCCCGGCCGGCCGCCGGCTAAAGTGGCGCGCAGCCAGAGGCCGTCGATCAGCCCGGCGATGCCGTCGGCCAGGTCGCGCGCCGGCCGTTCTTGCAGAAGCTGCTTCGCGGCGTGGAAAAGGTTGGCGAACATGCGCCGCTGGTAGACGCGCTGAATGCGCTCCAGGGCCGGGACATGCAGGGACTGCGCCCAGAAGGCCAGCCAGACCTTTGCCAGGCGCGGATCGAACTGGCTTGTCGCGAGGTTCGCGTCGATCACCGCCTCCATCCGCGCGCGGGGCGTCTCGGCCGCCGTCAGGCGCGCGATCATATCTCGGTTCAGATCTTCGAAGAGCGCGCGCAAGGTCGCTTCCAGCAAGCCGTTCTTGTCGGTGAAGTAGTGGGCCACCAGCCCCGGGGAGACACCGGCGCGTTTCGCGATGGCCTGCAGACTGGCGGCCGCGAAGCCGACCTCGTGGATCGTGTCGATCGTCGCCTCGATCAACTGGCGCCGACGTAGCCGTTCCATGCCGAGCTTGGGCATCGCTGCCGTCCCGAATCTGCCGCCCTAAAACCGCTGTCTCGATCCGACGTCTGGGTACCCTATCGATCCCCGTATTGCGAGGGCTGGAGCCAGCTTGTCAATGAAATTAACAATTTTCATTGAACGATCAATCAAAAAAGGCTTGAATTATGGTCAGTTGCATGGGCGGCGGTCGGCGCAAGCGCAGATGCGTTTCCGATCGCCTGCGCCCCAGGGCTGCCATCGACGCAGCTCTTGAACGATAATCGAAACAGGCACCGGGACGCTCCGTTCAGGACGCGATCTCGTGCACGAATTTGGCAAGGCAGGGAGATATCGTATGAAAACCGGACAACTCATGGCGGCCACGGCTGCGGCGGCCACGACGGTTCTTGCCGCGACCCTTCTGGCGGGGCCGGCAAAGGCCGAGGTGCCCGAGGCCTGCCGCACGGTGACCTTCTCCGATGTCGGCTGGACCGACATCACGGCGACCACGGCGCTGACCACCACCGTTCTGGAGGGGCTGGGCTACGAGACCGACACGGAAGTGCTCTCGGTGCCGGTCACCTATGCGTCCATGAGGAACGGCGACGTGGACGTTTTTCTCGGCAACTGGATGCCGACCATGGAAGCGGACCTGGCGCCCTATCGCGAGGACGGTTCGGTCGAGGTGGTGAAGGCCAACCTGGAGGGCGCGAAGTACACCCTGGCGACGCTGCGCTATACGGCCGACGAGGGCCTGACGGACTTCGCGGACATCGCTGCCTTCGCCGATCGGTTGGACGACAGGATCTACGGCATCGAACCCGGCAACGACGGCAACCGTCTGATCCAGGACATGATCGACGGCGATCTGTTCGGCCTGTCCGATTTCGAGGTGGTGGAGTCCAGCGAGCAGGGCATGCTGTCCCAGGTCCGCCGGGCGGAGCGCAGCGAAGACCCGGTCGTCTTCCTGGCCTGGGAGCCGCATCCCATGAACGCCAATCACGAGATCGTCTATCTGACCGGCGGCGACGAGGTCTTCGGACCGGATTTCGGCGGCGCGACCGTCTACACCAACGTGCGGGCCGGCTATCTGGAGGAGTGTGAGAACGTCGGGCGTCTGCTCTCCAACCTGACCTTCACCCTGGAGATGGAAAACGAGGTCATGGGAGCGATCCTGGACGAGGGCGAGGACCCTTCTGACGCGGCCGAGGCCTGGCTCAAGGCCAACCCCGGCACGCTCGATGGCTGGCTGGCCGAGGTGACCACAATTGACGGCGAGCCCGGCCTGCCGGCCGTCAAGGAATCTCTCGGACTCTAGAGCCCAAGGGCCTTCGACGGCTCGAAGGGCGCTGCGGACCCAATGTGGTCCGTAGCGCCGGGCCGGCCTGTAATCCGACCTGAGGGAAGACGGCTTTGGAAGACTGGATCACCGCCTGGAAGATTCCCATCGGGGAGCTTGGCGAAGCGCTCTTCGATCTTCTGCAGACCCATCTCTACTGGTTTTTTCGAGCCTTCTCCGAGGGCTTGGGATTCGTGGTCGAGGGAGTCAACGACGGGCTGCAAACTCTCCCGCCGTTGCTGCTGATCGGATTGTTGGCCGGGCTGACCTGGTGGCTGCATCGGAATTGGAAGCTTCCGACGGCCATGGTCCTGTCGCTCTTGCTGGTGGTAAACCTCGGGTACTGGGAGGCTACGGTCGAGACGCTGACCCTGGTGCTCTTCGCCACCACGGCCTGCATGGTTATCGGAGTGCCGCTGGGAATTGCGGCGGCTCACCGGCCCTGGCTCTACACGCTGCTGCGGCCGATCCTCGATCTGATGCAGACGATACCGACCTTCGTCTATCTGATCCCGACCTTGATTCTCTTCGGCCTCGGCATGGTGCCGGGCCTGATCTCGACGGTGATCTTCGCGATCCCGGCGCCGATCCGCCTGACCTATCTCGGTGTCTCCTCCGTTCCGAAGCAGCTTGTCGAGGCGGGCGAGGCCTTCGGAGCAACCCGCCGCCAGCTTCTCTGGAAGGTCGAGCTGCCGCACGCCCTGCCGACCATCATGGCCGGTCTGACCCAGTGCATCATGCTGTCCCTCTCAATGGTCGTGATCGCCGCCCTGGTCGGTGCGGACGGCCTGGGCAAGCCGGTGGTGCGGGCGCTCAACACCGTCAACGTCGAGATGGGCATCGAGGCCGGTCTCGCCATCGTCATCCTCGCCATCCTGCTCGACCGCTTCTGCAAGACGCCGAAGCTCGGCGGAGAGCGTTAAGCCGTGGCTGCTCTGACCTTCGAAGCGGTGGATATCGTCTTCGGCGAGGAGGCCGAGGAGGCGCTGCCGCTGATCGACCAGGGGCGCAGCCGCGACGAGATCCTGGAGGCCACCGGCTGCGTGCTGGGGGTCGCCCAGGCGGATCTGGAGGTTCAGCCCGGCGAGATCTGCGTGCTGATGGGGCTGTCCGGCTCCGGCAAGTCGACGCTGCTGCGCGCGGTCAACGGCCTCAACCCCGTCACCCGGGGGCGGGTGCTCGTTCAGGACGACGAAGATCGGATCGACGTCGCTGCCTGCGACGAGGCCACCCTCCGCCGCCTGCGGACCGAGCGCATCGCCATGGTGTTCCAGCAGTTCGCGCTGCTGCCCTGGCGGACGGTCCGCGAGAACGTCGGCTTCGGGCTGGAGCTGCGGGGCTTGGCGAAGGCGGAGCGCCACCGCATCGTCGAGCAGAAACTGGAGCTGGTCGGACTCGACCAGTGGGGCGACAAGTACGCGCACGAGCTGTCGGGCGGAATGCAGCAGCGGGTCGGCTTGGCCCGTGCCTTCGCCACCGACGGCGACTTGCTGCTGATGGACGAGCCCTTCAGCGCGCTCGATCCGCTGATCCGTACGCACCTGCAGGAAGAGCTGCTGACCCTTCAGGCGGAGCTGCGCAAGACCATCCTCTTCGTCAGCCACGATCTCGACGAGGCCCTCAAGCTCGGCAATCGCATCGCGATTATGGAGGGCGGGCGCGTCGTCCAGGTCGGCCGGCCGGAGGAGATCGTGCTGCAGCCGGCCAACGACTACGTGCGCGAGTTCGTGGCCCACATGAACCCGATCAACGTGCTGCGCGGCGCCTCCATGATGACGCCGTTGGAGGAACTGCCGCGACACGGCGAGGCCCTGGCGCTGGACGCCGGCGGCCGCTGTCTGCTGCACATGAACGGCGCCGGCATCGCCGAGGTCCAGGAGGATGGACGGCCCCTCAACCTGCATAGCTGGAGCCCCGATCAGTCCACATCGGCTCTTCCCGACACCGCCGTCGTGCTGGCGCCGGCCGACACCACCCTTCGGCAGGTGATGGAACTGCGTCAGGCCAGCGGCCGGCCCGTGATTCTCTGCGAGGACCGGCGGCCGGTCGGGCTTTGCGGCGACGCGGAGATCTACCGGGCCATCCTGCGGCAAGAGGGTGAGGGGGCAGGCGCGCCCGGCGCCTGAGTGGGGCCAAATGCGTGATGCCGGGGTGCGCAAGGCTCCCCGGCTGCGTAGAATAACTCGCTATGCCATCGATCCATCTTCTTTTGCGCCTGGTGCGTCGCGCGGCTGAACGGCGCGCGCCCGGCGTCGCTCTCGCGTCGCTCTTGCTTGGGAGTCTGCTGGTCCCGGGCGTACTCCAAGCTCAGCAGGCCGAGTCGGCAACTGTCGGAACCAGTTCGGCCGTGGAAGACGAGATTCCGGCAGCTCCGCCACCGCCGCCGTTGAGCACCAGTCCCGCCGCGCCGGCTCTCTCGCCGCCGAGTGAACAGGAGCAGGCGGGACCGCGCCCTCTGCTGCCCCCCGATCCGCCAGCGGATTCCCCAGCCGATCCGCCCGCCGAACCGGCGGTCGCCGTGCCGGACGAACAGCAACCGGAGACGGCACCCGACAGTCCCCCAGCGTCTCGCTCCGTCGCGCTGCCGGAGTCGCACGGCGATGGCGAGACCGTTCCTCTGCCGCCGCGCCGCCCGACCCCGCCGCCGGACTTCGCGGCCGTACCGCCGACAGCAGTTCCGACACCGGAGCCGGCCTCTCCGCCCAGCGGCGAGAGGGATCGCTTCACGGACGACGGCTCGCAGCGCTTCTCCCGCGATCTCGACCAGCCGCGCTCCGGGTTCCGCCGGGTTGAGGGGGACATGCTGTGGGAGCGTGCGCCGATCCCGCAGGCACTTAAGACGGCCTGCACCACCAAGGTGGCGCGCCTCGGCTCCAGCCTCGCGGCCAGCTTCAAGGACCAGGGCCTCTGGGTGCCGGCCGAGAAGCTGACCCTATCGGTGGATTGCGACGACGGCGAGGAACGGCCCATCGGTACCTTCCTCTGCGAGGCCCAGGACTTCGCCCCGGTACTCGACCTCAGCTGTCGGCTGGAGCGCCCGGCCCGGTAGTCCTTTAGTTTGCGGTCGAGATTTGCCGTTTTGTCATGAAACTGTCGTGGCTCCTGGGCTAGGAAATCGCCTTCCCATTCGGCGTTGAGGAACCCCGGTCGGTGGTTCCCGTCACCCCATCTCTCCAGACGGGAGTAGCAGACAGATGCGCAAAACGCTTCTTGCCGCGACCCTGTGCGCCGCCTTCGGCACGGCGCCGGCGGCGGCACAGGACAGTGAGTTGATGCTCTACACCTCGCAGCCGCAGGACCTGCTGGTGCAGATGATCGCGGTCTTCAATGAAACCCATCCCGAGATCGAGGTGTCCTTCTTCCGCTCCGGCACGACCGAGGTAATGAACAAGCTGGAGGCCGAGTTCGCGGCCGGCGACCCTCAGCCCGACCTTCTGCTGGTCGCCAACTCCCTGGTCATGACCGGACTGAAGAACGATGGCCGTCTGATGGTCTATCCCGAGGCGCCGACCGAGGGCTACGATCCTGCCATCATGGATCCCGACGGGGCCTTCGTCGGGACCAAGCTGATCACCACCGGGATCGTCTACAACACCGATCTGGTCAGCGAGCCGCCGACCAGCTGGGCGGATCTGACCGACATCCGCTTCGCCGACCAGGTGATCATGCCGAGCCCGCTCTACTCCGGCGCGGCCGCCCTGCACGTGGGAACCATGACGGCGCACGAGTCCTTCGGCTGGGACTACTACCAGGCCCTGGCCGACAACGGCGCGATCGCTGGGCGCGGCAATGGCTCCGTGCTGGAGGCGGTGGCGACCGGTCAGAACGCCGTAGGGATCATCGTCGAGTTCATGGCCTTCAACGCTAAGGCGGAAGGCTCCCCCGTCGACTTCGTCTTTCCCGCCGAGGGCGTGACGGCCATCACCGAACCAGCCGCGATCCTGGCGACCGCCAACAACCCCGAGGCCGCCGAGGTCTTCGTCGACTGGCTTCTGAGCGAGGAGGGTCAGCGCTTCGCTGGCGAGCAAGGCTACCTGCCGGCCCTGCCGGGCGCGCCGACGCCCTCGACCTTCCCGGAGACGGTCGAGTTCGAGATCATCGCGGTGGAGCCGGGCACGCTGATCTCCAACGACGAGGAGATGAAGAAGAGCTTCGCCGATCTCTTCGGCGGCTGATGTCGCTCAAGCAGACGGGTCTTCGCGGGCCGCAAGCGGATGCGGTTCTTGCAGGCGGCGCATCTCACGGTCGGAGGCTGCGTACCGGCGACCGGCAGGAGAGGGTGCTGCTGGCACTGGTCGCCGCCTTCGTGCTGCTCTTCTGTCTGCTGCCGCTCCTGCGCCTTTTCGCCGAAGTCTTCGCCGCGGGTCCGGCCGAGGGTCTGGAGACCGCCCGCGAGCTCTTCCAGAGCCGCTTCGCACGTCAGGCCGTCTTCAACACTCTAGAGGCCGGCCTGCTGTCGATGCTGGTCTCGCTGGTCCTTGGCGGCGGCCTGGCGCTGGCGATCGGTCTCACCGACATCCGGGCCAAGGCGCTTCTGACCTTTCTGGCCTTGATGCCGCTGCTGATCCCGGCGCAGATCGCGGCCTTGGCCTGGCTCGAGCTGATCGGTCCCTCCAGCTTTCTCTGGCAGATCCCGGGGTTGGACTATCCGGCAGGGAGCCGGAACCCGCTCTACGGACGCGAGGGCATCGTGATCCTCATGGGGGTCGAGCATGCGCCCATGGTCTTCCTGACCGTGCGTGCCGGGCTGCGGGCCTTGCCCGACGAACTGGTCGAGGCCGCGCGCGCGGCGGGGGCGCGGCCCTTGCGTCTGACCTTCGGGATCCTGCTGCCGCTGCTGCGTCCGGCGCTGCTCGCCGGTGCCGCGCTTGCCTTCGTCTCGGCCATCGGCAACTTCGGTGTGCCGGCCCTGCTCGGCATTCCGGGGCGCTACACCATGTTGACCACCTTTATCTATCAGCGCCTCAACGGCTTCGGCCCCAGCGTGTTGGGCGAGGTGGCTTTGCTGGCTGCCTTGCTGGCTCTATTGGCGGCGGCCGGGCTCGCCGTGCAGGCCGCCGCCGCACGGCGCGGCAAACTCAGCCTGGAGCGTGGCGGCCGCGTCTTGCAGCCTTTCTCCCTCGGGGCGCGGCGTTGGCGGGTCGAGGCTGCGGTCTGGGGTCTGTTGGGTCTGACCGGCGTGCTGCCGCTCCTGGCCCTGGTGAACAGTTCGCTGGCTCAGGCGCTGGGCGTCGCCGTGACCCTGGAGACCGCGACCCTGCGGCACTACGGCGACGTTCTCGCCAACCAGATCACGGCCCGGGCCTTCGTCAACTCGACGCTTCTGGCCGCCTTGGCCGCCGTCTCCTGTCTGCTGGTGTCGCTTCCGCTCGCCTACCTTGCCGTCGTGCGTCGCAGGGCGCTGGCCCGTCTGCTGACTTTCGTCTCCGACGCGCCCTACGCGCTCCCGGGTATCGTTCTCTCCATCGCTTGCATCCTGCTGTACCTGCGACCGCTGCCGCTGCTGGAGATCGGGCTCTACGGCAGCTTCTGGATCCTGGCCGTGGCCTATCTCGGACGCTTTCTGGCGCTGGCGTTGCGGCCGGCCATATCCGGCGTCGAGCAGCTCGACCCTCGTTTGGAGGAAGCTGCGCAGATCGCCGGGGCGGGCGGCTGGCGACGGCTGCGGGACATCGTGCTGCCGCTGGCCGCGCCACCGGCCGCGGCGGGCGGCATGCTGGTCTTCATGGCGGCCTTCAACGAGCTGACGGTCTCGGCGCTGCTCTGGTCCGCTGGCAACGAGACGCTGGGCGTGGTGATCTTCGCGCTCTATGACGAGGGCAATTCCAACGCCGCCGCCGCCGTCTCGGTGCTGACCGTGATCGTCACCCTGGCCATCGCGCTGGCCGCGACTCTCTTTGCCCGCTGGATGCGAATGCCACGGGGAGTTCTGCCATGGCAGACCTGAAGCTGGAGGCCGTCACCAAGCGCTTCGGCGCTCAGGCCGCCGTGAGTTCCGCCAGCCTGGAGCTGCGCTCCGGCGAGTTCGTCGCGTTGTTAGGTCCGTCGGGCTGCGGCAAGACCACCTTGCTGCGTCTCATCGCCGGCTTCGAGACACCCGACGCCGGAGCGATCCGGCTGCGCGGCGATACCGTCGCCACGCCCGAGGGAAGCTTGCCGCCGGAGGCACGCGAAGTCGCCATGGTGTTTCAGGCCTACGCGCTCTGGCCGCACATGAGCGTGGCGGAGAACGTGGGCTACGCTCTCAAGCTGCGCGGCCTACCCTCGGCCAGCCGGCAGGCGAAGGTGAGCGCTTGCCTGGCCAAGGTGGGCCTCGACCACCTGGCCGACCGCCGGCCGGAGGCGCTGTCCGGCGGGCAGCGCCAGCGGGTCGCCCTGGCGCGCTGTTTGGCTACCGATCCGTCTCTGGTTCTACTCGACGAGCCGCTCGCCAATCTCGACGCTCATCTGCGTGAGGAGATGCAGGCCGAGTTCCGTCGGCTGCACCGGGAGACCGGGGCGACGATGGTCTACGTCACGCACGATCAGGCCGAGGCCATGGCCCTGGCCGACCGGGTGGCCGTGATGGATGCCGGCGTCATCCAGCAGCTCGCCCCACCACGCGACCTCTATACCCGGCCGGCGACGGAGATGGTCGCACGCTTTGTCGGCCAAGGCATGCCCGTCCCGGGCCGGCTGCTCGGTCCCGCGCCGGACGGAGGTGTGGTGGCCGAGATCTTCGGTCAGCGGCTGAACTGCCGCAGTGCCGGAGACAGAACGGACGGACCCGCGACCGTCGTGCTGCGGCCGGAGATGTTGGAGCTTGCGGCCCAAGATGCGGCCGGAACACTCAAGGCCAGGGTCGTGGCCACCACCTTTCGGGGCGATCACACCAGTGTGGAAGCCGTACCCGACGCCGACCCGTCGATCCGGCTGCTGCTCCGCACGTCCGACGTGCCCGCCGTCGGTGCTGCCGTCGGCTTGCGCATGCGCGACGGCTGGGTACTGCCGCGAGCGGTCCGGTCGCCCGCGATCTGACGCTTTACTGTGCGGCCTGTAACTGCGGTTCGGGCGACGGTTCGGCGCTGCGCCGAGGTTCTGGCGGGCGCGGACGTCCCGTCACCAGACTGAACATCGGCGGCGTGAAGTAGAAGGAGACGATGCTGGAGAGCAGCACGCCGCCGGCGATCGCCATCGCAAAGGGCGGCCAGAAGCCCCCGCCGGCCAGGATGAGCGGCAGGAATCCGCCGAAGGTGGTGATCGTGGTGGAGAGGATGTGACGGCTGGAGCCGGCCACCACCTCGCGCATGCGAATCGGGTCCCCGCGTGCCGCCTCCGGGTCGGCCTGCAGCCCGGTCATGATGATGATCGCGGCGTTGATCGACACGCCGATGGAGCCGATTACCCCGATCAGAGCCTGAATGCCGAAGGGATAGTCGAAGATCGCCAGGCACAGCAGGCTGAGACCGACGGCCAGCAGGCTGACAGCGCCTGCGACCAGAGACAGGCGGAAGGAGCGGAAGGTGAGCACGATGGTGGCCACCGTCAGGGTGACCACGAGCCCCAGCGTCGAGATCAGGTTGTTGACCGTTTCCTGCCGCGCGTCGGCGTCGCCGCCGACCTCCAGGCGGTAGCCGACGGGCAGGGCGACCGGGGAACGCTCCAGGGCGTCTAGCACCTGCTGCAGGGCTTCTTCCGGCAGCACGCCCAGCCGGATGTAGCCCTGTACGGTGTTGACCCGCTCCCCGTCGCGCCGGGTGATCGGCGTCTCCGCCGGCTCCAGCAGCGTGCGGCCGAGGGCCGACAGCGGGACGGCGGGATAGCCGCCTTCGGACACCCGCAGGGCCGCCTGAGGGCCCAGCACCTCCATGTTGGCGATCTCGGCCAGGGAGCTGCGGGTGTCCTGTCCGACCCGTACCCGAACAGGCAGTTCCTCGCTGCCCTCCACCAGCGAGCCGCCGACGGCGCCTTCCAGCAGAGTGTCGAGCTGGCGGGCGACGCTGCCCATCTCCAGCCCGGCCAGCCGCACCCGCGCCTCGCTCAGATCGAAGGTGAGCTGCGGCGCGCCGCTCGACAGACTGGTGCGGGTGTGGGTGATGTCGGCGACCTCCACCATACGCCGGCGGATCTCCTCGCCCAGGCTGCGTAGTTCGCTGAGATCCGGGCCGAACAGCCGCAGCTCGACCGGCGCGTTGACCGGGGGGCCCTGCACCAGATCGCGCACCAGCACCTGGGATTGCGGCAACGCCTCGTCGAAGCGCGCCTGCAGGTCGGGAATCAGAGCCTCGGCGGCCTCCGGAGAGACTGTCGTCACCAGGGCTTCGGCGAAGGTCGGTTGGCCGTCCTGGTTCATCATCATGTTGTAGTAGAAGGCCGGCGCGCTCTCGCCGATCACCCAGTCCACCTTCGCGACACGTTCGTCTTCGCGCAGCAGCGCGTCGGCCGCCAGCACCTGACGTTCGGTTTCCCGGATCGACGCTAGGCGCGGCGCGTTGAGTTGGACGTAGAACTGATCGCGCTCGACGCCGGGGAAGAACTGCGCCGTCAGGGTCGGGAAGGCGCCGAAACCGATCAGCGGCAGGGCCGCGGCGGCCAGGATCGCCAGCCATCGATATCTCAATGACAGATCCAGCGAGCGCTCGAAGAGACGACGGGCGGCCGGTAGGTCGAGGCCGTGCTGCAACCAGGCGAACCCGTCCGAGCGTTCGTGGCGTGGCAGCATCCAACCGGCCAGGGCCGGCGTGATGGTCAGCGCCAGCCCGAAGGAGACAATCAGCATCACGATCACCGACAGCGCGATCGACCCCACGAAGTCGCCGGCCGGTCCGGGGAGCAGCGCCATCGGCAGGAAGGCGAGGACCGTGGTGACGGTCGAGGCGAAGAGCGGTACGGCCAGACGGCGCACCGCCCCTGCAACAGCGGCTTCGCGGTCTTTGCCCTCCTTCAGGCGATGGCGAACCTGATCGACCATGACGATGGCCGCGTCGACCAGCAGGCCCAGCGCGACGATCAGACCGGTGACCGACATCTGGTGTATTGCCACTCCTGCCGCCTGCAGGACCGCGATGGTGCCGAGGCTGGTCAGCGGCAGCACCGCGCCGACGATGATGGCGCCGCGCCAGCCGAGCGTGAGCAGAACCACGGCGACCACGATCGCGATTCCGATCGCCATGTTCCCGATCAGGTCGTTCAGCCGGTTGGCCGTGTAGCCCGACTGATCGAAAACCAGTGTATGAGACAAGCCGTCCGGTAGGCTGTCCTCGAAAGCCGCCAGCTCTCGCCGCAGGCGCTCCGCCCAGTTATCGACCTGCAGCCCTTCCTCCATCTTGGCGGCGACCAGGATGGCGCGTTCCCCGTCCGCGTAGGCGATGCCGGAGGGGGGTTCGGCAAGGCTGCGGCTCACCTCCGCGATGTCGCCGACGCGCAGGATGCGTCCGTCCCGGCCTTCGACCAGGGCGATGTTGCGAACCCGCGCGAGACTGTCGATCTCGCCCTCGACCTCGACCAGCAGGTTCAGCGCCGTGCCGCGCAGCTGGCCGGCCGGCACCTTGCTGTCTCCGCTGGCGATCGCCTGGGAAACAGCCTCGGCGGTCAGCCCGACGGAGGTCAGGCGCTGCTGGTCGATCCTGACCAGAATCTCCTCGCTCGGGTCACCGTAGACGCGCACCAGCTCGGTCCCCGGCATGCGGCGCAGACGATCCTGCAGCCGTTCCGCATTGCGTCTCAGGATCGAGAGCGGAACCTCGCGTCCCTGCCTGGCCGTGACCGAGGAGATGGCGGTGAAGGCGCCGGTGCGGTCGTTGTCGAACTCCGGTTCGGGAACGCCAGCCGGCAGCGTGCGGGCGGCGTCGGCCAGCGCATCGCGAATCTCCGACCAGGCCTGCTCGATCTCCGCGTCGGAGATGAACTCGCTGAGTTCGACCTGCACCACCGACACGCCGCTGCTAGAGGTCGAGGTGATCTCGTCGATCTCCGCGATCTCGCGCAGCTCCTCCTCGATCTTCTCGGTCACCAGGGATTCCACCCGCGCCGGATCAGCGCCGGGGTAGGGTGTCACGATGGTCGCGAAGAGATTGGTGATGGTCGGGTCTTCCTGACGCCCGATGGTGCTGAGGGCGGCCGCGCCCAGCACGACCAGCATGCCGACGGCCAGGGCGAAGAGACGCCAGTCGCGGAAGAAGAGCGTTGTCATGAGGTGGGCAGGTCCGCGCTCTCGCTCGGCGACAGCGGTCTTACCCGCTGGCCGGGCACAACGCGTTCCGCGTTGCCGACCACCACTTCGGCACGCGTCGGGAGCGTTCCGCGTACGAAGGCCTGCTCGTCTTCGGCATGCAGAACCTCGACGGTTTCGCGGGCCAGGACGCTGTGGCCCTCGCGCTCGACCAGGGTGAAGACGGACCAGAGACCCTTCTCATCCTCGTAGAGCGAGGTCAGAGGCAGCCAGAAGCCGGCGCCCTCGATTTCCCGCGCGAGACGCAGCGTCACGACCTCGCCGAAGGGCACGTCCTGCCGGTCGGCGAGGTCGAACAGCAGTTCCAGGCTGCGCGTTTCCGGGGCGATGTCGGGTCGGGTGGCGGCCAGCCGCCCCTTCAGTTCCCGGCCGTCCGCCATCAGGGTGAAGTCGGCTCCGGCGAAGAGTCGCCGGGCGGCCTCCGGCGTCACGCCGATCCGTGCCTGGGGTCGACCGCTCTCCAGCAGATCCAGCACCATGCCGCCCGGCGAGACGACCGCGCCTTCGTCCAGATAACGCCCCGCCAGACGCCCGTCGAAGGGCGCGCGCAGCGTCGATTTTTCGATGTCGATGTCGAGCGCGCGCAGGTCGGCCGCCAGCGCGCGGGCGCGGGCCGCAAGAGCTTCGGCGGAAAGGCGGGCCTCGTCGAGCCGTTGGCTGCTGACATGGCCCTGCTCGAAGAGTTCTCGCTGACGTCGCAGTGTCCGCTGCGCCAGATCGAGATCGGCGGCGACCTGTTCCTGCTGTGCCGCGATCGCGTCGCGCTGTGCCAGCAGTGGTTCGATATCGAGTTGCGCCAGCAGTTGGCCGAAGCTCACCTCATCGCCTTCCTCGGCCATGACTTCGGTCAGGAGGCCGGCGCGCTCGAAGGCCAGGCTGGAGCGTCGCGCCGGCTCCAGCCGTCCGGCGAAGCGCTCCTGGACGCGATAGCTGTCCTGACGCTGCACGGTCTGGACCTGGACGGGTAGAGGCGTGAGGGCCGCCGGCTCGTCGTCCGCCGCCGCCCGGAGGTGGAAGGTCGCGACACCGCCTGCGATGACCGCGAGGATCGCCACGGCGACCGCGAGACGTCCGGCAAGGCCGACAATGCCGCCTTTCAAGCGGTTTTCTTCGTTCGCATGCGTCATACCGGTGGGTCCTCGCGGCAGTTGACTTCTCTACGCAGGGTCGTCCGGACGGATCACGTCTTTGCCTCGGAAAGTCTCGAAAGACGCTCGGCGAGGGCCGGCCAGTCGGTGGATCCGAACTGCTGGGCGGCTTCGGCCTGCGCGCGCTGCCAGAAGGGGAAGGCTTCGGCATAGGTCCGGCGGCCGTCGGGCGTAATCCTGGCGCTGCGCCGGCGACGCGGCCCCTCGGGAGACAGCGTGACGCGTCCGTCGCGCGCCAGCGGCCGCAGCGCGCGGGACAGGGAGGTCCGCTCCAGGCCCAACTCTTCCGCCAAAACGCTGAAGGGAAGCTCCTCGTGCAGCACGAGCGCCGAGAGGATCGAGAACTGTCCGGGACTGAGGCCGGCCTTCGACAACTCCGTTTCGTAGAGCCGCGTCGTCTGCCGCGCGGCCTGCCGTAACGCGAAGCAGGCACAGGTCAGCCGCGCTAGGTCCGCCGCAGCGTGCAGATCGAGATCGTCGTTTACCTCTGTCATGACGTGCATATGCACTTCAATAGGGAAGAGGCAAGGCCTGGGGGATAGAATCTTCGCTCTTTCGCCTGTCCGTCAGCTTTCGAAGCGCGTCTGACCCCGGCGGCGCTCGTCGATGGGCAGATCCAGATGCAGCGGCTGGTGGGCGCGTTGGGCGCAGTTCTGCCGGGGGCAAAGCCGGCAATTGATGCCGATGGGCGTGAAGAGATCCGGATCGTCCAGGTCGAAGCGGCTGGAGTAGATCAGCTGACCGGCGTGTTCGATGGCGCAGCCCAGAGTGACGGCCAGCCGCTGGTCCTGCGTGGTGTAGCCCAGGCTCGGCCGGTCCACCGTCCGGTTGACGGTGAAGTAGCGGCTGCCGTCCGGCATCTCCACGAACTGGGGCAGGATCCGCCCCGGCGTCCGGAAGCTGAAGTGGATGTCCCAGCGCGGACAGGCGCCGCCGTATTCCGCCAGATGGAAGGTGGTGGCGTTGAAGCGTTTGGTGACGTTGCCGGCCTTGTCGATGCGCAGGAAGAAGAAGGGGACGCCCAGTGCGCCTTCCCGTTGTAGCGTCGTGACCCGATGGCAGGCCTGCTCGAAGGAGACGCCGAACCGCAGGGCGATGCGATCCAGGTCGTAGCGGCAGTCCTGCGCCTCGCTCAGAACCTGCGCGTAGGGCATCAGCACGGCGGCGGCGAAGTAATTGGCCAGCTCGACCCGGCAGCGCGCCTGGGCGCGGCTGTCGGCGATGCCGGCCGCCTCGATGATACCGTCGATCGTGGAGCGGTACTGCAGCAGCCCGGCCACGTGGGTGAGCTGAAAGACCCGGTTCTGATGGTCGAGTCCCTCGGACAGGAGGATCTCGCCGAGGCTTTCGTCGTAGTTTCGCAGGGTCTGGGGCAAGGCTCCGACCGGAACACTTCTGACATCGATGCCCAGATCGCGCTTCAGCCGGAGCTTCAGGTAGCTGTACATCTCGTCGGCGTCGATGGGCTCGCCGTGCCGGAAGTCCGTTGCCGCCTGCTCCAGGGTCTCGAAGTGATTGCGGTGCTTGCGGAAGAGGTCGTGAACCACGGTCTCCGGGCTCGCCGAGGCGATCCGCTCCGCGTCGCTGGCGCCGCCGCCGCCCAGAGCCAGCAGCCGGTCGCCGAGATTTCGGTAGCTCTTGTGCAGATCCAGAAATCTCTGGGCGAACTTGGGCGCGTGGTCGAGTGCGGCCCGCAGCTCCTGCAGGTCCGGTACATCGCCCCCGAACAAGGGATCCTGCAAGGCGTTGCGCAGATCGGCCAAAGCCGTGGTCGTGCCGTCCCGCACCAGATCGCGCCAGTCGACGCCGTAGGCTTCGGACAGCCGAACCAGAACCTGGACCGACAGGCTGCGCTGATTGTTCTCCAGCAGGTTCACGTAGGCCGGACTGAGCCCCAGTTGCCGGGCCATCTCCGCCTGTGACTGCTTGCGGTCCCGCCGCAGCTGGCGCAGGCGCGGCCCGACGAAGGTCTTGCGTTGAGGCATCTGCGGACCTCTTCGGCAGGGTGGGCAGGAGTATTCACAAATTTACTAAATCAGTACTTGTTAATAACACAGCTATCACGACTACTCGAAAGTTCTTCGAGCTTCATCGGTTCTCCGCCACGGTTCAGACAGCGTAGAGGTTCTCGGTCGCTCGGTTCGACGAGCGACGACAGTTGGAACTTCGCCAGAAAAGCCGATCGAGGGAGAGGACCCGCCGATGAGCGACGTTTTTGCGAGTTCCAGCTTTGCAGCCCCCGCAGTTAGCCCGGCAGTCAGCCCGGCGGCCGTCAGGCCCGGCATGACCCATCTCTTCATTCCGGGGCCGACCAACATCCCGGAGCCGGTCCGCCGTGCCATGAACGTGCCGATGCAGGATATGCGGGCAGCGGACTTCGGCGCCTTGACTCTGCCGCTCTTCGCCGACCTGGCGCGGGTCTTCAAGACCTCCTCCGGCCGCGTTTTCATGTTTCCCTCCTCCGGCACGGGCGCCTGGGAAGCTGGCATCACGAACACCTTGAGTCCGGGGGACCGGGTGCTGATGTCGCGCTTCGGGCAGTTTTCCCACCTTTGGGTCGACATGGCCGAGCGGCTGGGGCTGGAGGTCGACTGTATCGACGTGCCCTGGGGTGCCGGCGTGCCGGTGGATATCTACGCCGAGCGTCTCGCGGCCGACCGCGAGGGGCGGATCAAGGCTGTCTTCGTGACCCATAACGAGACCGCAACCGGCGTGACCTCCGACGTGGCCGGCGTCCGCGCCGCTCTCGACGCCTGCGGGCATGAGGCCCTGCTGTTCGTCGACGGCGTCAGTTCGATCGCCTCCATCGATTTCCGCATGGACGACTGGGGCGTCGACCTGGCCGTCGCCGGGTCTCAGAAGGGCTTCCTGCTGCCCGCGGGTCTAAGCTTCCTGGGCGTCAGCGAAAAGGCGCTGGAGGCCCGCAGGACGGCGCGTCTGCCGCGCTGCTACTTCGACTTCGCCGACATGCTGCGGATGAACGCCGACGGCTTCTTTCCCTACACGCCGCCCACCCAGCTCTTTCACGGCTTGCGCGCCGCGCTGGATCTGCTCTTCGCGGAGGGGCTGGAGAACGTCTTCGACCGCCACCGGCGCTTGGCCGAGGGGGTGCGGCGCGGGGTCTTCGCCTGGGGACTGGATCTCTGCGCGCGGGAGCCGGCGCTCTACTCGGACACCGTCAGTGCCGTCCGCGTGCCCGAAGCGGTGGATGCCCGCGAGGTCATTCGCATCGGCTACGAGCGCTACCGCACCTCCTTCGGGTCGGGGCTGTCTCAATTGGCCGGAAAGGCCTTCCGCATCGGCCATCTGGGCGATCTCAACGAGGTGAGTTGTCTCGCGGCGCTCGCCAGTGCCGAGATGGCGCTCTGCGATGCTGGCGCCAAGATCGAAGCGGGGACCGGTGTCGCCGCGGCGCAGACCTGGTATCGCCAGTCGATCCTGCCTCAAAGCCACCTGGTCGCGGCCGAGTAGCTGTCGGCGTCAGTGGCGGTCTCGATGGTGTGAGGGGGCCGCGATCTTCGCGCCACTCGCCTCTCTGTAGTCCTCCCGATTCCGGTGGCCCCTGAAAAGTCACAGCGCTGAGGCCGCATGAAAATCTCTTGATCGGAGAATTTGCGCTACAGTTGATTTCAACTCCAGATTTATTTGTCGTCAGTCAAAAACGGGGGTGAACACCCGTGGAAGCGACAGTAACGCTCGAAGAAAAGAGCGGAAAAGGCTGAAAGCCGGAAGAAAATGGCGGGATCTCCGCCAGGCGTGGTCAAACTGGGAGACTCAAGCGATGCTCGTGAAACCTTTCGCAGTTTTTGCGGCCTTGGCGGGGCTGGTTTTGGCTCCGGCGCTCGGCACGACGACGGCCAAGGCCGACGATTGGGAGCCGAACAAGCCTTTCGAAATGGTGATCATGGCCGGGCAGGGGGGCGGGGCCGACCGGCTGGCGCGGCTGTTCCAGTCGATCATCCAGAAGAACGATCTCTCGCCCATGCCGGTGCTGCCGATCAACAAGGGCGGCGGCTCGGGGGCAGAGGCACTGCGCTACCTGCAGGACAGTTCGGGCGACCCGCACAAGGTGATGGCGACGCTCAACAGCTACTACACCACGCCCCTGCGCACGAACATCGGAGTCGACATCGCCGAGTTCACGCCGCTGGCCCGCATGGCCGTCGACACCTTTGTGCTCTGGGTCAACGCGGACAGCGATATCGAGACGCTCGACGACTACGTGGCGGCGGTGAAAGCGGCGGACGGCGCCTGGAAGATGGGCGGGACCGGCACCGGTCAGGAGGACTCTCTCGTCACCGCGATGCTGGAGCAGGAGTTCGGCGTCGAGATGACCTACGTGCCCTTCGCCGGCGGCGGCACGGTGGCCAAGAACTTGATCGGCGGCCATGTCGATTCCACCGTCAACAATCCCTCCGAACAGATGGCCTTCTGGAAGGCGGGCAAGAGCCGGCCGATCGCGGCTTTCACGGAGGAGCGTATCGACGTCTTCGCTGACGTCCCCACCATGCGCGAGCTGGGTCACGACCTCGTCTACACCATGCAGCGCAGCTTCGTCGGCCCGCCGGGCATGCCGGAGGCGGCGCAGGCCTTCTACGTGCAGCTTCTGACCGATCTCAGCCAGACCGAGGAGTGGCAGAGCTACGCGGCCGAGCAGGCGCTGGTCACCGACCTGCTGACCGGCGAGGAGCTGCAGGCCTACCTGTTGGCCGAACGGGACCTGCATGAGAAGCTGCTGTCGGCGATGGACGAGAGCGGCTCCTAGGCGGCTTCGCCCGGCTTGTTCGCCGTGAAGCCTTTTCCCGCAAGATCGGCTGAAGTGACGTTCGGAGGGACGCGATCCGCGTCGCTCCGACGTCGCTCGGCTCTAGCTCTCCGGGACTCCCCAGCCAACGACCCCCGAGAAAACGAGGTGATGAAGGAGGCGATGCAATGCGTGTTGCCGAGTTGACGGTTGCCGCTCTGCTGATGGCCCTCTCGGGCTATTTCATGTTTCACGCCACCGCTCTGCCGATCGGCTGGCAGGAGGGGGCGGGCCCCGGCGGCGGCGCCTTCCCCTTCTGGCTGTCGCTGATCATGCTCCTGGCGGCCGGCGGGATCTTCCTGCGTCACTTCGCCGAAGCTCTGGCCGACCGGGGCAGCCGCCGTCCCTTCATCACCCGCGCCGCCCTGCGCGACGTGCTGATCGTCGTGCTGTCCCTGTTGGCGGCGATCGCCCTGATCCACGTGGTCGGGGCCTACGTCGCCATTCCGCTGTTCCTGCTTTTCTATCTGAGGGTCATGGGCAACTGCGGCTGGCGGCTGACGGCGACGCTGACCCTCGTCACCCCGGTGGTCGTCTTCCTCTTCTTCGAGGTGGCGCTCAAGATCCTGCTGCCGAAGGGCATTACCGAGCCGCTCTTCATCCCGCTCTACGCGCTGCTGTTCTGATGCCGGTTCGGCCGGACGGTATGACCTGATCCTTTTAGGTCCGGCCGTCTCCTCGGCCGGGCTTGTCCCCCGAGTCCGCTCCCGAGGAGACTGCGATGGAGGTTCTGCAACATCTGGCCGACGGCTTCGCGATCTCGCTGTTGCCTTTGAACCTCGGCGTCCTGATCCTCGGCGTGACCGTCGGTCTCTTCATCGGTGCGATGCCCGGCCTCGGCTCGGTCAACGGTGTGGCGATTTTGCTGCCCATCACCTTTCTGGTCCCGCCAGCCTCGGCAATCATTTTCCTGGCGGCGATCTACTACGGCGCCATGTATGGCGGTGCCATCTCCTCGATCCTGCTCGGAATTCCCGGGGCTTCGACGGCGGTCGCGACGACCTTCGACGGCCGGCCCCTGGCCCAGAAGGGACAGGCCGGCCTGGCCCTGATCGCCGCCGCCGTCGGTTCCTTCGTCGGGGGCACGGTCTCTGTCCTGCTCTTCACGCTCTTTGCCGCGCCGCTGGCCGACGTGGCCCTGGCCTTCGGTCCGGCTGAGGAGTTCGCGCTGGTGCTGCTGGCCTTCACGACCTTCCTGGCGCTGGGCGGCGACGATGTGCTGAAGACCGTCACCATGATCGTGCTGGGCCTGGTCCTCAGCACCGTCGGACTCGACCTCATCTCCGGCCAGCCCCGGCTGATCTTCGGCGACCTGCCCGGGTTCTACAGCGGGATCTCCTTCCTGGTGCTGGCCATCGGCCTCTACGGGATCGGCGAGATCCTCTGGACCATCGAACAGACTCGCCACAAGCCGCAGGTCATGCCGGCCCACATCCGCTTCGCCGACCTGGTCGCCGGCTTCCGCGCCCTCAAGGCCTCGCTGACGGCCATGGCCAGCGGCTCGCTGCTGGGCTACTTCGTCGGCATGCTGCCGGCGGCCGGCGCGACGCCGGCCTCGCTCATGGCCTACGGCGTGGCGAAGTCCACCTCGCGCAAGCCGGAGCTCTTCGGCAAGGGCGCGGTCGAGGGCGTCGTGGCGCCGGAGACGGCGAACAACGCCGCCAGTACCGGTTCGCTGCTGCCCATGCTGACCCTGGGCATTCCGGGGTCGCCCACCACCGCCCTGCTGCTCGGCGGCATGGTCATGTGGGGGCTGATGCCGGGTCCGATGCTCTTCATCGAGCAGCCGGAGTTCGTCTGGGGCCTGATCTCCAGTCTCTACACGGCCAACGTCTTCGCCGTGGTGATCAATCTGGCGCTGATCCCGCTCTTCGTCTGGTCGCTGCGCATGCCGCTGCCGGTGCTCTGCGCGCTGGTGCTGGTGCTCTGCATCGTCGGCGGTTACACCCCGAACCAGAAGATGCACGACGTCTGGCTGATCGCCGCCTTCGGCATGGCGGGTTACGTGTTGCGCAAGCTGGACTACCCCTTGGCACCGCTCGTCCTGGCGCTGGTGCTCGGCCCGCTGATGGAGAAGTCCCTGCGTCAGGCGCTGATCGCTGCCCAGGGCGATGCGACCACTTTCATCGAGCGTCCGATCTCCGCGACCTTCATTGCCATCGCGCTGCTGTTGTTCCTCTTGCCGCTGATCCGTAAGTTGCGGCACCTTCCGCTCTTCAAGCGCTCCCCGGCCTCCAGCAGGTCGTCGGCGTGACGCCGCCATACGGCAAGACCGATGTATCTCAAGGAACAGCATGTCAGATACCGTCAAAGATCTTCTCTCGTCCCATCCCGACGATGCCCCGGCGCTGGGCGCCGCCGGCCGTGATTGGCTGACCTTCGGCCAGCTTCGCGACTTGACCGACGCCACCCTGGCGACAGTGAACGGCCTTGGGATCGGTCGCGGCGACCGGCTGGCCATCGTGTTGCCGAACGGTCCCGAGATGGCGGCCGCCTTCGTGACCCTCGCCTGCGGAACGACCACGGCGCCGCTCAATCCCGCCTATAGGGAGGAGGAGTACGACTTCTACCTGAGCGACCTGAAGGCCAAGGCGCTGGTGGTGGCGGAGGACTACGACGGCCCAGCGCTGCCGGCGGCGCAGCGGCAGGGCGTGCGGGTGCTGCGGCTCTCGAGCCCCACCGACAAGCCGGCCGGCTGGTTCCAGCTGCTACCCGAAGGTCCGGGAGCCGAGGGAGAGGCGAAGACAGGCGGCTACGCCGAAGCCGACGACGTCGGCCTGGTGCTGCATACCTCGGGCACGACCTCGCGGCCGAAGATCGTGCCGCTGCTGCAGCGCAACCTGGCCGCTTCGGCTCGGCACATCGGTGCCACCCTTGAGCTGACGCCGGCGGACCGCTGCCTCAACATCATGCCGCTGTTCCATATCCACGGCTTGATCGCGGCGGTGCTCTCCTCCCTGACCGCCGGTGCATCGGTCTGGTGTTCGCCCGGCTTCAACGCCTTGCAGATCTTCGGCTGGCTGGAGAGCGTCAAGCCGACCTGGTACACGGCGGTGCCGACCATGCATCAGGCGATCCTGGCCCGCGCGGCACGCAACGAAGCGATCGTTGCGGACGCTGACTTGCGCCTGATCCGCTCTTCCTCCGCCTCCCTGCCGCCGCAGGTGATGACGGCCCTGCAGGAGACCTTCGGCTGCCCGGTGATCGAGAGCTACGGCATGACCGAGGCGGCGCACCAGATGGCCTCCAACCCTCTGCCGCCGCGTGCCCAGAAGGCCGGCTCGGTCGGGATCGCGGCGGGTCCGCTCGTCCGCACGGCCGACGAGGCGGCGGATCGCCTGCTTGAGCCCCAGGCGACAGGCGAGGTGGTGATCTCCGGCCCCAACGTCACGCCCGGCTACGAGGCCAACCCCGATGCCAACGCCAAGTCCTTCTTCGAGCTGGAGGGGCGGCGCTGGTTCCGCACCGGCGACCAGGGCCACTTCGACGCTGAGGGTTACCTGCGCATCACCGGCCGGCTGAAGGAGATCATCAACCGTGGCGGCGAGAAGGTCTCGCCGCTGGAGGTCGACGAGGTCCTGATGGATCACCCCTCGGTCGCCCAGGTGGTCACCTTCGCCCTTCCGCACCCGAAGCTGGGCGAGGAGGTGGCAGCCGCCGTGGTGCTGCGCGAAGGGCAGGAGGCTCAGGAGCGGCAGCTGCGCGATTTCGCGTCCGAGCGGCTGGCCGACTTCAAGGTGCCGCGCAAGGTGGTGATCCTGCCGGAGATACCCAAGGGCGCCACAGGCAAGCTCCAGCGCATCGGCCTGGCCGAGAAGCTCGGTCTGACATCATGAAGATCTGTGTGTTTGGCGCCGGCGCCATCGGCGGCTACATGGGCGCCAAGCTGGCTCAGGCCGGTGCGGATGTCAGCCTGGTCGCGCGCGGGCCGCATCTGGCGGCAATGCAGGACAAGGGCCTGACCCTTATCGAAGAGGGGACCTCCACGACCGTCCCGGTCACGGCCTCCGAGAATCCGGCCGATCTCGGGCCGCAGGACTACGTCGTCATCACGTTGAAGGCCCATTCCGTGCCGGGTGTCGCGCGTGCCATGCAGCCCTTGCTGGGGCCGCAGACGACGGTGGTGATGGGCGTCAACGGCGTGCCCTGGTGGTACTTCTACAAACTCGACAGCCCTTACGAAAATCGTCGTCTCCAGACGGTGGATCCGGGCGACCGGCAGTGGCAGGAGATCGGCCCCGAGCGGGTGCTCGGCTGCGTCGTCTACCCTGCCGCCGAGGTGACGGAACCGGGAACGATTCTGCACATCGAGGGCAACCGTTTTTCCCTCGGTGAACCCTCGGGCGAGAAGAGCGAACGGGCGCAGGCGCTTGCCGCCGCCCTCTCCGCCGCCGGCCTGAAGGCGCCGATCCGGCCGAAGATCCGCGACGAGATCTGGGTCAAGCTCTGGGGCAACCTCTCCTTCAATCCCATCTCGGCGCTGACCGGCGCGACCCTGGACGTGCTCTGCGCGGACGAGGGCGTCGGGGGCGGAACGCGGGCGGTGGCGCGCAAGATGATGCTGGAGGCCCAGGCGGTGGCGGAGAAGCTGGGCGTCAAGTTCCCCATCGACGTCGATCGGCGGATCGCCGGCGGTGCGGCCGTCGGTGCTCACAAGACCTCCATGCTGCAGGATCTGGAGCGTGGCCGGCCCATGGAGATCGACGCGCTGGTCGCCTCGGTGCGCGAGATGGGCGAACTGGTGGGCGTGCCGACGCCGACCATCGACACGGTGTTGGCACTCGTGCGCCTGCGCGCCAGGGTCGCTGGCTGCTACCCGGAATAGGCGGCTGTTTGAGACTGCTCTGTTCTCTAGAGCTGTCTCTCAAACACTGCTGTGTTGTGCGGGTGGCCTGAGGCATAGTGACGGCCTCGCAATCGCCTTGGTTGAGCCGTTCATCCAAGCCTGCCGCGCGGCCGACCTGACAGAACAGAAGGGAGAAGCGCCATGGGATCTCTGTTCAACCGAGCTGTCGGCCTGTCTTTCGGCACCGCCGTGCTGGCCGCCGCCCTTGCCGTCTCGCCGCCGGCGGAAGCTCAGATCGTCGGCGAAGCGGTGACCTATGAGATCGACGGTGAGCGTTTCGAGGGATATGTGGCGCGCAATCCGGACGTGGCGGGCGATCTGCCGGTCGTGGTGGTGATCCACGATTGGGACGGCCTGGGGAGCTACGAACGACGCCGTGCCGAGATGCTGGCCGAGGCTGGCTACGCTGCCGTCGCGCTCGACCTCTACGGCGCCGGGATCCGTCCCGAGACCTTGGAGGAGCGGCGGGCACGCAGTGGTGCCCTCTATGCGGACCGCGAGCGCATGCGCCGGCTGATGACGGGCGGCATCGAAGCCTTGCTGGGCGAGGGCATGGATGCGGAGCGTCTGGTTACCATGGGCTACTGCTTCGGCGGCGCGGCGGCGCTTGAGTTGGCGCGCAGCGGCGCCGAAGCGGCGGGCTTCGTGTCCTTCCACGGCGGCCTCAGCACGCCGGAGGGCCAGGACTACGGCGCCGTGACCGCTCCGGTTCTGATCCTCCATGGCTCCGCCGATCCGGTCGCGCCCATGAGCGAGGTCGCGGATCTGGCAAGCCGGATGGACGAGGCCGGCGTCGTGCACAGCATGGAGATCTACGGCGGTGCCGAGCATGCCTTCACCGTCTGGGGTGGCCAGGACTACGAGGCAAGCGCCGACCAGGCCTCCTGGAGGGCTCTTCTGCATTTCCTGGACGAACGGCTTTAGCCTCGCGGCGCTTGCGAACGCGCACTGCCCGCCGGCAAGTGCCTCATAGATTGGTTTTTTCAATATATAAGATAGACATAATTTGTTTCATTCATTGACGGCGCCTATGCCATAGAGCCGGCCAATGGGGGCTCGGCCCGCCATTGATTGCAGGTCAGGTGGGTAGGTCGTCCATGGGTCAAGCGCTGACGTATCTCGTGTGGCTGCTGTTTGCTTGCAGTCTGCTGGCGGCAATGGGTCTCTGGGTCTCGGACGGCGCGGCTTGGACGGCGGGCCCTCTGAGGATCGATGCGCTGACGCTCTTTCTGGCCGTCGCGGTGACCTTCGTTAGCGGCATCGTGCATGCCTTTTCTCTGCGATACATGAACGGCGACCGACGGATCGCCGCCTTCTTCCTCCGTCTGATGGCCCTGACCCTGGTCGTGCTGCTGCTGATTGCCGCCGACCATCTGCTGGTCTTTCTGCTGGCTTGGGCGGTCATGGGCCTGCTGCTGGCCGATCTGATCGGTCATGTCCGGGCTTGGCCGCAGGCACGGGCGGCGGCACGTCTCTGCCGCTTGTGGTTTCTGGGCGGTGCGGCCGCCCTGGCCACGGGCTTTGCGATCCTGGCGATCGCCACCGGGGAGACCTCGATTTTCGCTGTCGTGGCCGTCGCTCCGACGCTCTCCGGCCTGGTGCTGGCAGCGGCGTTGCTGCCGCTGCTGCTCGCCGCCGCGATCCAGTGCGGTCTCTTTCCCTTCCATGGTTGGCTGCTCTCCTCCATGACCGCGCCGACCCCGGTCTCCGCCTTCATGCATGCGGGACTGGTCAATGCCGGCGGGATCTTGCTGGCGCGCTTCGCGCCTGCCTTTACCGCGCAGGACGAGGTGCTCACCCTGGTCTTCCTGCTGGGCGCGGCCAGCGCCTTGGCGGGCAGTCTCTTTGCCCTGGTCCAGTCCGACGTGAAGCGCGGTCTGGCCGCCTCCACGGTCGCGCAGATGGGCTTCATGGTCATGCAGTGCGGTCTTGGCTTCTACGCCGCCGCTATGGCGCATCTGTTTCTGCACGGCCTCTTCAAGGCCAGCCTCTTCCTGGGTGCCGGCTCGGCGGTGCGCCGGGTGGCCCCGGAGAAGGGCAAGCCCGGACTCGACCTCGCCGGGCTCGCCATCGCACTGCCCGCCGCCCTGGTCGCCGGCCTGCTGTTCGCTTTCGTCAGCGGCAAGGCGCTCTGGCCGGCGGACTCCGGCCTGCTGCTGGTGGTCTTCGCGGTGCTGGCGGCCGCTCAGGCTGCGCTCTCGCTCAAGGCCTGGAGCCATCTCTCCGTCGCCGCCCGCTTGGTCGCCTTGCCGCTGCTGCTCGGCCTGGCGGCTCTCGTCTACGGTGCGACCGTCGCGCTGGCTGAGGTCCTACTGGCCGGCGTGCCCGGCACCACGGCACCGCGTCCTCTCGGTGGCCTTGAGGTCGTCGTGGCCCTTGTTTTCGCCGCCGGCTGGATCTGCTTCGGTGCGGGCCTGCATCGCAAGAGCGGCTGGCTCTACACGCGCCTCCTGAGCGCCGCCCAGCCCTCCTCCGCCACCGTGACTGCCCGTCGGGAGGCCTATCGTGCCTGATCAAGCAAGGCTTCTCGCCCAACTCGAAAACGCCGCCGCCAGCATTACGCCTTACTGGCCGCTGCAGAGCTTCATCGCGGCCAACCCCATCCAGGGCCTTGAAAGCCTGTCCTTCGAGCAGGCGGTCGAACTCGGCACGGATCTCTTCGGCGGGCGTGGCTATCCGACCGCCGCAGCGATCCGTCAGGCCCTGGCCGACGGCCGCATCGACCGAGGCATACTGCAGGAGGTCGCCGAGCGTCACGAGCGGCCGGATCTGCTGCGAGATGGACCGGCCGAGGCGCCGAAAGGGTCGCCGGAGAGGGCAGCGGCAGCGGTTGAGCCGGAGGGGTCAACGGCCCAGGTCAACCGCGCGCTGATCAAGTGGCTCGCGGCTTTTCTTGAGGAAGGGCAGGCGGGCTGGCCGATGCCCGGGCGGGACCGGGGCTTCTGGCGGGCATGGCGGGCTCTGGCCGTCTATGATCGCGACCTTCCGGAGCGAACCCGGATCGCCGCTCTGCCCGACGACTCGCTGGCCGCCCTCGCTGCGATGATGGCCGAGGTGCCCGAGAGCGAGCGGGAAGCGCACGTCACCGCGCAGCTGGCCGCGCTGCCCGGCTGGTCCGGTTACGTCAAGTGGCGGTCCGGCCAGCGCGGACATCCCTGGCAGAAGGCCGCACCGATTACGCTGGTCGACTATCTGGCCGTGCGCCTGGCGCTCTCGTCCCAATACGGGGATCTCAAGCCAGCCTCGGCCGCGAACGAAACCTTGGTGCCCGACGGTGCGGTCTGGCTGGAAGCTTGGGAGGAGAGCTACCGTCGTCCCTTGCTCGCGCGCTTGCGGGAGGTCGCCCGGACCAGGGCGCCCTCCGCTGGTCTACCCGCGGCGCAGCTTATCTTCTGTATCGACGTTCGCTCCGAGGTCTTCCGCCGTCACCTGGAGCGAAGCGGGCCCTATGAAACGCTCGGCTTTGCCGGCTTCTTCGGCCTGCCGATCGCGCATCAGGCCTTTGGCGAGGCGACGGCCGTCGCCTCCTGCCCGGTGTTGCTTGAGCCGAAGCATCTCGTTCAGGACCGGCCGGTTGCTGGATGCGAGCATCACGCCGAGCGGCATCTCCAGGGTCTTGCCCAACTGCGCGGCGCCAAGAGCTTGATCTCTCAACTCAAAGACGGCATCGCCACGCCCTTCGCCTTCGTCGAGACGGTCGGCGGCCTGTTCGGGTTGGCGATGGCGGGACGCACGCTGCTGCCGCGGCGCTTCGCGGCTCTGCTGGCCCGTCTTCGCCGCCGGATCAGTCCAGACGCTCAACTGGCGCCGCAGATCGCGCTCTCCGCCTGCGGTCCACGTGAGGAGGACCTGTCCGGCTTCAGCGACGCGGAGCGGGTCTTCTATGCTGAGGCCTCGCTCAACATCATGGGCTTGACCCGGGACTTCGCGCCGCTGGTCCTGCTCTGCGGCCACGGCGGTCAGACTGTCAACAATCCCTTCGCCGCCGGCCTCGACTGCGGCGCTTGCGGCGGCAATCACGGCGGGCCCAACGCCCGCGTCATGGCCGCCATTCTGAACGACCCTCTGGTTCGGCGCGGGCTGTCCGAGCGCGGGATCCAGGTGCCGGAGGCGACGCTGTTCCTCGCCGCAGAACACAACACGACAACCGACGAGATGGTGCTGTTCGATCCCGAGGCGGGGCGGGCGGCCCACCCGGATCTCTTCGCCGCCCTGCTCGGCGATCTGGCGCGGGCGCGGAAGGCGGCAGCGGCCGAACGTTGTCGGCAGCTACCGGGCGCGAGGGGCGATAGTCTCTTGGCGGTGGGCGCGCGCGCGACAGATTGGGCGCAGGTGCGGCCGGAGTGGGGCCTGGCGCGCAACGCCGCCTTCATCGTGGGACATCGCGCCTTGACCCGCCCGCTCGACCTGCAGGGGCGCAGCTTCCTGCATTCCTACGACTGGCAGAACGATGCCGAGGGGCAGGCGCTGGAGGTGATCCTGACGGCGCCCATGGTCGTGGCCGAATGGATCAACACCCAGTACTACTTCTCCACCGTCGACAACGTCGCCTACGGTGCCGGGTCGAAGGTCACCCACAACGTGGTCGGTACCTTCGGCGTGATGCAGGGCAACGCCAGCGACCTCATGACCGGGCTGCCTGCGCAGTCCGTGATGGCCGCGGATGACCAGACCTATCACGAGCCCCTGCGCCTGATGACGGTTGTCGAGGCGCCTTTGGCGCGGGTCGAAGCGGTGGTCCGACGGAACGATATCCTGCAGACTCTCTTCGGCAACGGCTGGGTTTCCCTTGCGGTTCTGGATCCGGAAACCGGGCTGCTGTCTCGTCGCGACCGCAGCGGGACCTGGGCGGAGGTCTCCGACAGGGCCGCAACTGGCAGCTCGCCGAAGATCGCGGACTCGGCACCGCAAGTCGCCTAACGTTTCCCATCCGCGCAACGCAGAACAAAGACGGACGCCATGACCATCGAAAACACCGATCCCGATCTGGTCTTCCACCCGCTCAAGAAGATCGAGATCATCGTCAAGGGCGACAAGAAGCAGTTCGTTGCCGATCTGCTCGACCGCGCCGGGGCCAAGGGCTACACCCTGGTGCGCGATGTCGCGGGCATGGGCGAGCACGGTTTCCACGAGGGCCGGCTGCTGTTCAACGATCAGGCCAGCCTGGTCATGTTTATGGCCGTTGCCAGCGACGACACCATCCGCCGCGTCGCGGCTGGTCTGAAGCCGCTGTTTGAGAAGAATACCGGCGTGATGTTCATCTCGGACGCCAAGGTCGTGCGGCTCGAGCACTTCCTCAAGAAGGAACAGGCACAGGGCTGACCTTGTCCTTTTGTCGCCTCTTGCCGTCTTGCGGACTGGCCGGCGCGCGCTCCGGCCATATCTCCGCTGCATGATCGATGTCAGCGGCAGCCACTCTCCAGACGTCCCGGTGCCTGACCTTTCCTCTGCGGCCGCGGCGTTGATCGCCGTCCGATCTTCACGAAAAATAGGTCGGCAGCCGTTGCTATCGTCGAGAAGGTGGTCCAGCGCATGACTCTCTCCGTCGCGGTTGTCGGCGCGGGCCTTGCCGGCCTGATCTCTGCGCGGCATTTGGCCGCCGCCGGGGCCACGGTAACCGTTTTCGAGAAAAGCCGAGGGCTGGGCGGGCGCCTTGCCACGCGGCGGGCCGAAGGTGATCTCGGCTTCGACCACGGCGCGCAGTACGTCATCGCGCGTTCGGATGCCTTTCGGGCCGTGTTGAAGGAGCTTGAGCAAGCGGGGAGTGTGACGGCGTGGCAGCCTCGGGACCTCGCCCCCAAGGCGGGAGCGGCCGATGACACCTGGTGGGTCGGCACGCCTGGTATGACGGCGCTCTTTCGCCCGCTCGCCGAAGGACTCGATGTTCGGCGCGCGACTCGCGTCGTTTCCGTGACGGAGGGGCCCGAGGACATCGAGCTTGGTCTGGAGGAGGGCCAGTCGGTCGGCCCCTTCGACCGGCTGGTGCTGGCGATCCCGCCGCGCCAGGCTGCCGACCTTCTGGCCGGCCGTCCGGAGACCAACCTCCTTTCCGCCGTTCAGATCGCCCCCTGCTGGTCGGTCATGCTGGCTTTCGAGAGGCCCCTTGAGGTCGCTTTCGACGTCTGGCGAAGCAGCGAAGCCGGCCCGCTTGCCTGGGTGGCCCGAAACGCCTCCAAGCCGGGACGGGACCCAGATGTAGACACCTGGGTGCTGCACGGCGCGCCGGATTGGTCGACGGCGCAGCTGGAGCGCGAGCCCTCCGAGGTTCTTCTGGAGCTGATGGCCGCCTTCGCCGATCTGGCCGATCCCCAGCCGCTGCCGCCGACGCGCTACGCGGCGGCGCATCGCTGGCGCTACGCCCGGACCGTGATGCCCTTGGGTCGCCTCTTCCTGGATGCGGGACGCATCCTTGTCGGCGGTGACTGGTGTCTTGGCGCTCGCGTCGAAGCGGCCTACGACAGCGGCCTCGCAATGGCTGAGGCTATCCTGGAGCAGGCAGGACTGGAGGCGCGGTCATGACACTTTCCGAGACGGACGGAGGCCTCGGCAGCTACGGCCAGGATCTTGAGGTCGCCGTGTTCGGAGCGACCGGTGGCATCGGGGCCGCCTTTGTGGCGGCCCTGGCGTCCGACCCGGCCGTGGCGCGGGTTCACGCTCTGTCGCGCCAGCCGCCGCCCGCGCTGCCGGGCAAGGCCGTCTGGCAGGCTTGTGACTTGACCGAGGAGTGGAGTGTCGAAGCGGCGGCCCGGGAGGTCGGGTCGGCGACGGGCGCGCTGCAACTCGTGCTGGTCGCCGTCGGCGTTCTGCAGGACGAGAAGCTGGGCGTGTCGCCGGAAAAGACCTGGCGCCATCTGGACCCGCAGGCCATGGCCGAGGTCTATCGCATCAACACCGTGGCACCGGCCCTGGCCGCGAAGCACTTCCTGCCGCTGCTGGACCGTGACCGGCGCGCCGCCTTCGCGGCCCTGTCGGCGCGGGTCGGCTCGATCGAAGACAACCGCTACGGCGGCTGGCACAGCTACCGGGCCTCGAAAGCGGCCCTGAACCAGCTGCTGCGGACCTTCGCCATCGAGTTGGCGCGGCGCAATCCGACGGCCTTCTGTGTCGGTCTGCATCCGGGCACGGTCGATACCGGTTTGTCGAAACCCTTCCAACGGAACGTGCCGGACGGCCAGCTTTTCTCGCCGGATTTCTCGGCGGCGAAACTGCTGGCGGTGCTGGATGGTCTCAAGGACGGCGACAGCGGCGGCCTCTTCGCCTGGGACGGGGCACGCATTCCCTACTGACCCTCTTTTCGGGCATCGACGCGGCGCTCATCTGACGGCACACTCCCCGCCAAGCCATACCGAGGCGAGGCCGGCCCACCGGCCTTTGCCGAAACACTGGTATCGAGGGAGATCGAAGTCCGTGAAGACCGTTGCCGCCGTGGCCTACGAGGCCGGCAAGCCGTTGCAGATCGAAGAGGTCGACCTGGAGGGACCGCGCGCCGGCGAGGTGCTGGTCGAGATCAAGGCCACCGGCGTCTGCCATACCGACGCCTATACCCTGTCCGGAGCCGATCCCGAAGGCGCCTTCCCGACCATCCTGGGTCACGAGGGCGCCGGCATCGTGCAGGAGGTGGGACCTGGCGTCACGTCGTTGAAGCCCGGCGACCATGTGATCCCGCTCTACACCCCGGAATGCCGCGAGTGCGACTACTGCCTCAACCCCAAGACCAATCTCTGCCAGAAGATCCGCTCCACCCAGGGGCAGGGCGTGATGCCTGACGGCACCAGCCGCTTCTCCAAGGATGGCAAGCCTCTCCTGCACTACATGGGCTGCTCGACCTTCGCGAATCATACGGTGCTGCCGGAGATTTCGCTTGCCAAGATCCGCTCCGACGCGCCCTTCGACAAGGTCTGCTACATCGGCTGCGGTGTGACCACCGGCATCGGCGCGGTGATCTTCACGGCCAAGGTGGAGGCGGGCGCCAACGTCGTGGTCTTCGGCCTGGGCGGTATCGGTCTCAACGTCATCCAGGGCGCCAAGCTGGTCGGCGCGAACATGATCGTCGGCGTCGACGTCAATCCGGCCAAGCAGGAGATCGCCCGCAAGTTCGGCATGACCCACTTCGTCAATCCGAAGGAGGTCGAGGGCGATCTGGTGGGGCATCTGGTCGAACTGACCGGCGGCGGGGCCGACTACAGCTTCGAGTGCATCGGCAACGTCGAGCTGATGCGTCAGGCGCTGGAGTGCTGCCACAAGGGCTGGGGCGAGTCGATCATCATCGGCGTCGCTGGGGCCGGGCAGGAGATCGCGACGCGGCCCTTCCAGCTGGTCACCGGACGCATCTGGAAAGGTACGGCCTTCGGCGGCGCGCGGGGACGCACCGACGTGCCCCGGATCGTCGACTGGTACATGGACAACAAGATCAACATCGACGATCTCATCACCCATGTGCTGCCGCACGCCGAGATCAACGAGGCCTTCGATCTGATGCACCGTGGCGAGTCGATCCGCAGCGTACTGACCTACAGCTGATACGAAGCTGACGCCTGAGACGATTGCGCTCTAAAAAAGAAACGGGAGATCTGCGGCGATGGCAGTGACGCTGCGCAGCGAGCATGCCTGCTTCGGCGGGACGGTGGGGTTCTACAGTCACGAGTCGGCCGAGACGGCAACGGAGATGAACTTCTCGGTGTTTCTCCCGCCGCAGGCACGCTCCGGAAAGGTTCCGACCTTGACCTATCTGGCCGGCCTCACCTGCACCGAAGAGACCTTCATGATCAAGGCGGGCGCCCAGCGTCTCGCGGCCGACTACGGTCTCATGCTGGTCTGTCCGGACACCTCGCCGCGCGGGGTTGCGCCGCCCGATCGCGACGGCGACTGGGACTTCGGCTCCGGTGCCGGCTTCTACGTCGATGCGACGGTCGCGCCCTGGGCGCGGCACTTCCGCATGTACAGCTACGTGACTCAGGAACTGCCGGCTCTCATCGCGGCCGAGTTTCCGGCCGATCCCGCGCGCAGTTCAATCTTCGGGCATTCCATGGGCGGGCACGGTGCGTTGATCTGCGCCCTCAGGAATCCCGGAGTCTACCGATCCGTCTCCGCCTTCGCGCCGATTGCCGCGCCCCTACGCTGTCCCTGGGGCGAGAAGGCCTTCACCGGATATCTAGGCGAGGATCGCGGGGCCTGGTCGGCCTACGACGCCAGCGAACTGGTGAAACAGGCCGCGGAGCGTCTGCCGCTGCTGATCGACCAGGGTGAGGCGGACCAGTTTCTTGCGGAGCAGCTCAACCCCGACGTCTTCGAGGCCGCTTGCAGGGAGGCCGGCCATCCCCTGGACCTGCGGCGGCACCCTGGCTACGACCACGGCTACTACTTCATCGCCACCTTCATGGCGGACCACTTGGCCCACCATGCCAAGGCTCTGGATTTAAGCTAGAGAAATAGAGTTCGTTTCAGGCCGTCGACCCAGCGGAGACGGTCTGCGGTTCGCGCGGCTCCGCGAGCCGCTCGGCCACCATGCGCTGGAACGCCTGGCTGGTCCTTTCGAAAACGGGTGAGAAGACCGCCCCGGTCATGGCCGGCGAGGCGCAGCCGCGATGCAGACGGCTGACGATGTCCATGTCCTCGCGGTTGACGTCGGCAAAGATCTTGTGCATCGCCGCTCTTGCCTCCGCGTAGCGCGGCGCCAGGGACTCTTCGCCGACGCTGAATAGGTAGAGGCGTTCGCGCGTCTCGTTGGGCCCATTGGGCGTCAGCACGTAGGCGAAGAGGGAGTCGCAATGCAGGCCGAGCAGCACGTTGGGGAAGAGCGCGGGGTACTCGCCGCGCTGAAGCAGGGCGTCTGGGAGGTTCGGGAAAGTCGGCAGCGGTCCATGCGGGCGAGGCGGCGTCACCTTGCGGCTGCCGACGCCGACGAAGCGCTCGCCGAACAGCTCGAAGGAATGGTCGATACCTGAGAAGCCGTTCAGGGCGGGATGTACCCAGGGTAGGTGATAGCGTTCGACGAAGTTCTCGATGGCCAGCTTCCAGTTCGCGGGCAGCACGAAGTCCTCGGCGCTCGCGAAACGAAGCAACGAGAAGTCGTAGGCGGACCAGCGCTCGGCCAGCGGAGCTAGCTCCTCGTCCAGCGAGGGCGCGAGCGGGTCCAGGTTGACGAAGACCAGCCGGGCCCAGGTGGCGCAACGGACCGGCTTCAAGCCGTGCAGCGAGCGGTCCAGGCTCGGCGAGTCGTGGACGCCGTGACCGCAGATATGCGGCGTCTTCTTGAGCGTTCCGTCCAGCCCGTAGGTCCAGGCATGGTAGGGGCAGGCGATGACCTTGCGACGCCCCGGATCGCTGACCAGCAGCGCACCGCGATGGCTGCAGATATTGTGGAAGCAGCGAAGGTAGCCGCCTTGATCGCGAACCAGGAACAGGGGCCGTCCGGCGACCTCGATCGGCAGCACATCGCCGATGCGCGGCAGATCGTCCTCGGCGCCGACGCAGACCCAGGAACTCGCGAAGACCCTTTCCTGTTCAAGCCTGTAGAGCTCCGGGTCGCCGAACATCCAGCCCGGCAGGCCGCGAGCGCGCTCGACCGGCGCGGAAAGCCCTTCCAGGGCGTTGATGAGGCTGTCCTGGCAGACTGGCATGCCTGGTTCTCCCGCAAGCTGGACAGTTGGGCGTTTAGGCCGCTCAAGTGACAAGATTGCGGGCGAGTGGCTTGAGGGCCTTGACCTCAGGCGACTTTTTCGACGATGGCAGCGACGTTCTATGGTGTTTTTCTCAGCAGACTGCTGGTGTTTAAATCCCCCGCCGAGCGACCGCAGATTTGTTGGTTTTCAGGCGTCAGTCCCGTACGGTCGCGCCATGTGTCTTTGGGGCTGGGTTGCAGGGGGCGGTCGTCGTCGTCGCGCGGATTGCGTGGCGGCGCTGCTTTTCTTGGCGTTCGGCTTTATCCTGGTTGGTACCGCACCGGCGGTTTCGGCGGCCGATACGGATCCCAGGCCCGAGCTCGGCAGTCAGCGCGAGGAGCCGGATGAGCCGGAACGCACGGGCGTCGACTATCGCTTCACACTGGTCGGCGACCTCTCGACGGAACTGCGCGCGCTCTTCGATGAAGTCTCACAACTCAAGGCGCTGCGCGAGCGGCCGCCGGCCACTCCGGCCGCCTTGCGTGGGCGCGTCGCTGACGAAACGACTCGCTTGGAAGCGGCGCTGAAGTCCGAGGGGTACTACGCCGCCACACTTTCGACAGAGATAGACACCGACAGCAGTCCGGCCGAGGTAACGATTACGGTGGAGCCAGGTCCGCAATTCACCCTAGCGGATTACGCCGTCGTCTATCGTCCCTCCGAACCCTCGCCGCCGGACTCTTCGAGAGCGGACGACCGGCGTGCCATTCCGCGCGGTCCGGCGGATCTCGATCTGCAGGTCGGCATGCCGGCAAGGGCCGCACCGCTGCAGGCTGCCGAGAGTCGGTTACTAAGGGTACTGCCGCGCGCCGGTTATCCCTACGCCGCGATCGCCGAGACCCAGTACCGAGCCGACCACGCCAGTAGCGAACTGACCGCGCGCGTGGTGGTCGAGCCCGGCCCCCGGGTCTTTCTCGGTCCCCTTGCCATCGAAGGGCTGGATGAGGTGGAGGAGTCCTACATCCGCAAACTTGCCGACTGGCCGGAGGGCGCCCTCTGGGACAGCGGGATCCTGGTTGCCCTGCGCAACCGCGTTGCCGCCACGGACCTCTTCGAAAGTGTGCTGCTCGACTATCCTGACGTCGTCCCGGCAACCGACGGTGCGGTGCCGGTCACCTTGGAGCTCAGGGAACGCCCGCATCGGACCATCGGCGTCGGCGCGGCCGTGACGTCGGGCGAGGAGATTGCGCGCGCAAAGCTCAGTTGGGAGCATCGCAACTTCTTGGGCAACGGCGAGTCCCTGCGGCTGGAGGCGCTCGGCTCCTTCCTGCGGCAGGAAGCCCGCGCGACCTTCCGGCGGCCGGCCTTTCTGCGACTGAATCAGGCGCTGGTCGCTCGATCGTCGTTTCGACGCGAGGAAAGCGATGCCTTCGACGAAACCACGGCGGCCGCCTCCCTGGGCGTTGAGCGGTCGATCGGCGAGAACTGGACGGTGGCGCTCGACACCGCCATCGAGTTCAGCGAGCAGACCGACAGTTTCGGCACCGACCGCTTCACGCTGGTCGGGCTGCCGGGCAGCGTGATCTACGATACCCGCGACGATCTGCTGGACCCGACCCGAGGCGTGCATGTGACTTTCGGTGCCGCGCCCTGGGTCAGCATCGGAGAGCGCGAAAGCCAGTTCCTGGTCGGGGAGACCAGCGCCGCCACCTATTGGAGTCCCTTCGAGAGCAACTGGGTCACCTTCGCGGGGCGCGCGCGTCTCGGAGCGCTTTTCCTGGAGGAGACCTCAACCGTGCCGGCCAGCCGTCGCTTCTTCTCCGGCGGCGGCGGTTCGGTGCGCGGCTACGAGTTCCGCGCCATCGGTCCCCAGGACGAAGACGGCGACCCGGAAGGCGGCCGGTCGGTCGCGGAGATCGGGATCGAGGCGCGGCTGCGTCTGACCGACACCATCGGCATCGTCCCCTTCCTGGACGGCGGACAGGTCTTCGAGGATACCTTGCCGGACGGCGAGTTCGATTGGCAGTGGGCGGCGGGTCTCGGTCTTCGCTACGACCTGGGCATCGGGCCGTTGCGGCTCGATGTGGCGGTCCCTCTGAATCCACGGAACAACGACGACGCTTTCGAGTTCTATCTCTCCATCGGACAGGCTTTCTGAGATGGCGGAGAACGACTTGAGGGCCGGCCCGCGGCTCGCGCCCGACCGGCCGCCGAAGGGTCGGAGACGCTGGTTATGGCGCGGTCTGGCGGCTCTGGTCCTTCTGCCGGTGGCGCTGCTTGCCCTGGCCCTGGCCGCCTTGCAGACGGGCCCGGGTCGCGACTTCGCGGTCGGGCTCGCCGAAGGCGCTCTGCCCGGGCTGGAAATCGGGAGCCTGGAGGGACTGCCGCCCTTCGAGACCGTCTTGTCCGATGTGACCTTGTCGGACGAGCAGGGGACCTGGTTGTCGTTGGATCGCGGCCGCCTCGCCTGGGATCCCTGGGCGCTGTTCGGCGGGGTCTTGGCCGCCGAGGCGCTGGAACTGGGACGTCTGGACCTGGTCCGCACGCCGCTGGCGGAGGCGGAGGAGCCGCCGCCGGAGACTGCGGGGGAACTGCTGCTGCCGCAGCCGCCGCCTATCGGGCTTCGCCTGGAGCGGCTGGCGGTCGAGCGGCTCGTACTGGGCGAGGCGCTCTTGGGCGAGCGTCTCGAGCTTGCCGTCGAGGGCCAAGTCGCGGCCGGAGACAGGCAGCGCCTGGAGTCTCGCCTGCAGGTCCGGCGTCTCGACGGCGAGGGCCGGATCCAGGCCAGCGCGGTCTACTTGCCGCCAAGTGGGCGCCTGGAAGCGGAGGTCGAGGCCACGGCGCCGGCCGGCGGCTCGGCGACCCGTCTGCTCGGCCTGCCGGGGCAGCCTCCCTTATCCGTTCGGTTGAGCGGAGCCGGGCCTCTGGAGACCTGGCGCGGCGACTGGTCGGTGGAGGCCGGCGATATCGCCAGCGCGTCCGGCCTGCTGCAGATCGAGGGCCTGGAGCCGCCGCGCCTCCGCCTGACGGGACAAGCCGACCTCGCCGCGCTGCTGCCGCCGGATCTGAGTGCTCTTCTGGACCCTCGGCTCGACTTCGCCCTGGTGGGCAGCAGCGGCGACTCGCTCTCGCTGGAGATCGAGCGCCTGGAGACCGCTGCCGCGTCGATCGAGGGCTTCGCCGATCTCGTCCTGGAGAGCGAAGAGCTGTCGGCGCAGATCGAGCTCGCGCTCAAGGATCCGACCGGCCTGGCCAGTCTCACGGCGCCGGCCCGTTTTTCCGGCGGCCATCTGTCGGCGGTCGCTAGCGGCTCTCTCTCGGCGCCCGAGCTGCTGCTGTCGCTCGACCTGGAGGGTCTGGAGGCGGCCGGTTTCGCCAGCGAGCGGCTGCGCCTGACCGGTCAGGCGGCCGGACCGCTGCCCGCGCCCTTCAGCCTGGAGCTGGAGGCGGCCGAGCTGTCCGGACCGCCCGGCCTGGCCGAGGCGCTCGGCGACCGCCTGATCCTGCAGGCGCGGGGGCAGGCGTCGCAGACGACCATCGAACTGGAAGCTCTCACCGCGACAACGCCAGCGGCCTCCCTGGCCGGCGACGGTGCGCTCGATATCTCCGACTCCACAGCCGACCTTGCCTTGGCGTTAAGCTACGGTGATCTCGCCCGCTTGGCGCCGCTTGCCGGCCTGGACCTCGCGGGGGCCTGGCAGGGCGACGCCTACCTCTCCCTCGCCGAAGGCGGCGCTCTCTCGGTGGTCTTGAGCGGTCGGGCCGAGGCGCTGCAGCTCGGACTGCCGGAGGCTGAGGTTCTGCTCGGGCCGACCCCGACAGTCTGGACCGAGGCGGAACTGGGACCCGAGGGTGCGCTGACCCTGCAGAGTCTGAGTCTCGACGGCGCGGCCGTGTCGCTGGCGGGCGAGGGCCGCAGCGTGGCGCAAGGCCAGGATCTCTCCGCGAGCCTGACGGCGCGTCTCGGCGACCTCAGCCGTCTGCAGGCCGCCGGGCTGCCCTTGGAGGGACAGTTGCGCCTCGACCTCTCTGCGGCCGGCAGCCTCGACCGCCCGGAGTTGACCCTGGAGGCGAGCGCACCTCAGCTGGTCTTCGACGGACGCGAGCTACGTGACCTCAACTTGACCGGACGAACGACCGGATTGCCGCCGGAGCTGATCGGACGGCTGGATCTGGAGGTGGCAACTCCGGCGGGCTTGGTGACGCTCGGCAGCGCTGTCGCGGTCGAGGGCGAACGCCTGCGGCTGGACGACCTTCGGCTCTCCAGGGGTGGCGACAGTCTGGGCGGACGCGTGACCATGCCCCTGGCCGGCCCTCTGGCCGAAGGCCGTCTCGCGCTGCGGATTGCCGATCTCGCCGCCTATGGAGCGCTGCTGCCCGAGCTGAGCGGCGGACGTATCGAGGGCGAGCTCGATCTGACCTCCCGGGACGGCGATCAGGCGGCGGAGCTGGATCTGCGGCTGCGCGGTCTCGGTCTCGGTGATGGGCTGGGTCTCGGCACGGCTCGGGTCACGGCCTCGCTCGACCGCCTACTGGGTGGGCCGATCGTACGCGCCGCCGCGCGGCTGGGCGATTTGCGCGCCGGCGATGTGACCTTGAGCGCGGTTACGCTGGAGACGGACGGCAGTCTTGCCGATCTCGCGCTTGCCCTGCAGGCCGACGGCACAATGGCCGGGCCGCAGCCGCGCCCCTTGGCGCTGGCTCTGGAGGGACGGGCGGGCCTGGAGGGGCCGCAGCAGCTCGATATCGGGCGCCTGGAGGCGCGCTACCGCGATCTGGAAATGCGCTTGCGCCAACCTGCTACACTGACCTTCGGCGCTGAGCAGCTAGCGGTCGAAGGTCTGCGTCTCGGTTTCAACGAAGGCGAACTGGATCTGGACGCCGAGATCGCGAACGGACGGATCGACGCGCGACTGGTGACGCGTGACTTGCCTCTCTCGCTCGCTGAGGCTGCCGGAACGGAGCTACCGCTGGAGGGACTGTTGCAAGGCGAGGCGGCGGTGAGCGGTAGCCTTCCGCGTCCGGAGGGGCGCTTCAGGTTCCGCACCGAGGGTTTGCGTTTCGCGGATCGTGTGGCGGCCGAGACGCCGCCCCTGGCCCTGGAACTGGATGGGCTGCTGACCCGAGGCCGTTTGAACGCGACGGCGCAGCTTTCCGGTTTCGCGGAGGAATCCCTGCGGGCGCAGGCCGAGCTGCCGCTGCTGATCAGCGATGCGCCGCTCGGTGTGGCCTTTCCGCAAGACGAAGCGGTTTCGGCTTCGGTCCGCTGGTTCGGCAGGCTGGCGCCGGTCGTCGGACTTCTGCCGGTCGACGTCGTGCGCATCGAGGGCCAGGGCGAGCTCGATATGACTCTCCGGGGCACTCTGGGCAATCCCCAGGCCAGCGGTGCCTTGACGATCACCGATGGGCTCTACGAGAACTTCACCCTCGGCACGCTCCTGCAGCCCTTCAACCTCAGCGTCGAAGGGGAGGGCAGCCGCCTGGTCCTGCGCGAGTTCGCCGCAAGGGACGGCAACGGCGGCAGCTTGCGCGCCACCGGCTGGCTCGATCTGGCCGGCGAGGTGCCGCGGTTCGAGGTGGAGGCGGAGAGCAGCGCGGCGCGACTGGTCCGCCGAGACGACTTGAGCGCCGAGATCGGGTCCAGTCTCTCGCTGTCCGGCGATCTCGACTCGGCGGCTTTGACCGGCCGGATCGAACCGCAGCGGATCGACGTGAGTTTGGCGGGCGACCTGCCCCCCAGCGTTGCGACCCTTGAGGTCGAGGAGATCAACACGGGCCGGCCCCAACCGCCGGAGGAAGAGGGGCAGGCGGCAGCCGATCCCGGACTCGCTTTCCTGGCGCTCGATGTCGGCATCGAGATTCCCAATCGGCTGTTCGTGCGGGGTCGGGGGCTGGACTCGGAATGGGAGGGGCGTTTCCGCCTGACCGGTACGGCGGCTGCGCCGGAGTTGCGCGGCGACCTTCGGCCGGTTCGGGGCTTCTTCGATCTCGCCGGCCGGCGCTTCGAGCTCGAACGGGGGAGCATCAGCTTCGCAGGCGGTGCCGATCTGGACCCGCAGCTCGACCTGACGACGGCCTACCGCGCCGACGGCTTCACCGGCCGGATCTCGGTCACGGGACCGGCTTCGGCGCCGAACCTCTCGCTGTCCAGCGAGCCCGAGTATCCGACCGACGAGATCCTGGCGCGAATACTCTTCGGTGAGGGAACGGCCCGGCTGTCGGCGGCTCAGGCGGTGCAGGTGGCTCAGGCCGCGGCGACGCTGACGGGCGGCGGCGGTGGCGGCCTTCTGGATGTCGCGCGCCAGACCCTGGGCGTAGATGTGCTGACCCTCGCACCGGGCGCCAGCGAGGACGAGCTCGGTCAGCTCGAGGCCGGACGCTATCTGGCCGACGACATCTTCGTCGGTGTCCGTCAGGGCGCGACGCCCGGCAGTTCCAGCGCCGTCGTCGAGTGGGAGGTGACCCCGAACCTGACGCTGGAGAGCGAGGTCGGCGGCGCCACGCGCGACAGCAATCTCGGCTTCAGCTGGGAATGGGACTACTGACCGCATTCCGGTTTTCCGGCTGGTTTTCCGGTTGGACTTTGCTGGCGGATTGGTTAGCTAGCAAGCTGTCGAGGGATGGCGGTACCCGTCAGCCTCTCTTCACCAGTCCGCAGGTGCACTGCCTACCGAGGAACCGACAGCCGTATGACCGCCCGCCCGTTGCAGCTTTTCAACAGTTTGACCCGCGAGCTCGAAGCCTTCGAGCCGCTCGACCCGAGCAACGTGCGCATCTACTCCTGCGGTCCGACGGTCTACAACTACGCGCATCTCGGCAATCTGCGGGCCTACGTCTTCGTCGACACCTTGCGGCGCTCCCTGATGTGGAAGGGCTACGGCCTGACCCACGTGATGAACATCACCGACGTGGGGCACCTGACCTCCGACGCCGACGAGGGCGAGGACAAGATGGAGCGGGCAGCCGAGCGCGAGCGCAAGACCGTCTGGGACATCGCCGCTCACTACACCGAAGCCTTCGAGCGGGATCTCACGCGGCTCAACGTCCTGGAGCCTTCGATCTGGTGCAAGGCGACCGATCACATTCAGGAGATGATCGACTTCACCCGCGATATCGAGCAGGGCGGCTACACCTACGCCCTGGAGGACGGTCTCTACTTCGATACCGCGAAGGTGCCCGACTACGGCTACCTGGGCCGCCTCGACCTGGCGGGGCTGGAGGAAGGCAAGAGGGTGTCCGGGCCGGACGGCAAGCGGCATCCAAGCGACTTCGCCGTCTGGCGGCGCTCGCCGGAGGACGCCCAGCGGCTGATGGAGTGGCACTCGCCCTGGGGCGTCGGTGCGCCGGGCTGGCATCTCGAATGCTCCGTCATGTCGATGAAATATCTGGGTCGGCAGTTCGACATCCATACCGGCGGCGTCGACCACCGGCAGGTGCATCACTGCAACGAAATCGCCCAGAACCAGGCCTTCTGCCGCAGTGAGGCGACCGGTGCCCGCTACTGGATGCACAACGAGTTCCTAGTGGTGCGCGACCGCAAGATGGCGAAGTCCGAAGGCGGTTTTCTGACGCTCTCGACCGTGCTGGACAACGGTATCCATCCGCTGGCCTACCGGCTCTTCACGCTGACCGCCGCCTATCGCTCGCAGCTGGAGTTCTCCTGGGATGCCCTGGTGGCCGCCCGGGCGCAGCTCCGCCGTCTGCTGCTGCGCATCGCCGAGCTGAAGGCCAAGGCCGGATCGACGGAGTGGCTAGGGACGCTCGCCGAAGCCAAGTACTCCAAGGGTGCGTCGCTGAGCTATCTGCGTGCGGAGATCGAGGGACCGCTGAGCAAGGCCGCCCAGAGCTGGATCGACAAGCTCGATGCGGCCGTTAGCGACGACTTGGCGACGCCCAGGGCGCTGGCCGATCTGGGGGAACTGGTCGAGACCAAGCAGCTTGCGCCTGAGGACCGCCTGCGGCTCGTTGCCAGCTACGACATGGTTCTCGGTCTCGAACTGCTGACTCTCGAGGCCTCGGAGCTATCGGTCAGGCCGAAGGCGGCGGCAATCGGAGAGGCGGAGATCGAGGCCGCCATCGCGGAGCGGCTGGAGGCGCGCAAGGCGAAGGACTTCGCGGCGGCCGACGCGCTTCGCGACGCCCTGCTGGCCAAGGGTGTTGCCCTGATGGACGGACCGGAAGGGACGACCTGGGCCTGGGAACCTCTTATAACCGAGCAGGCCTGACGCCAAACCGGCCGGCCGCCGGGCGCTTGAAACCCCGTGGACTGGCGCCCATAACTCCCGCCACGCCTGCGTGAATCCTTAAAGAGCCTGCCTTCCATGACCAGCCAGACGGCCGACCGTGTAACCCCCAGCTTTACCGAGCCTCGCGACTCGGTGGCACCGCTTGGACGGGACGCCGGCAAGGTCGGCTTCATCTCTCTAGGCTGCGGTAAGGCGTTGGTGGATTCCGAGCGGATTCTGACCCGCCTGCGGGCCGAGGGCTACGAGATCGTGGCCGACGTTCCCGGCGCCGATCTGGTCGTGGTCAATACCTGCGGCTTTCTGACCTCCGCCAAGGAGGAGTCCCTGGGCGCCATCGGCCAGGCGGTTTCGGAGAACGGCCGTGTCGTGGTCACTGGCTGCCTGGGCGTCGAGCCGGAGCGGATCATGGCAGCGCATCCGGAGGTGCTCGCCATCACCGGGCCGCAGCAGTACGAGCAGGTGGTCTCTGCCGTGCGCGAGGCCCTGCCGCTGAAGCAGGATGCCTTCACCTCGCTGGTTCCGCCCTCCGCCGTACAGCTCACGCCGCGCCACTACGCCTATCTGAAGATTTCCGAGGGCTGCAACAACCGCTGCAGCTTCTGCATCATTCCCTCGATCCGCGGCGATCTGGTCAGCCGACCGGTCGACGAGGTGCTGAGCGAGGCCGAGCGGTTGGTGCGCACCGGCGTGCGCGAGCTGCTGGTGGTCAGTCAGGACACCTCCGCCTACGGGCTCGACACCAAGTACGACCCTCGCAGTTGGCACGGGGTGGACTATCGGACAAGGATCAAGGATCTCTGCGAGGGGCTGGGCCGTATCAGCGAGCTGGGCGCTTGGGTGCGGCTCCACTACGTCTATCCCTATCCCCACGTCGACCAGCTCATCCCGCTGATGGCGGAGGGCAAGATCCTGCCCTACCTGGACATTCCCTTTCAGCACGCCAGCCCGAACGTCCTGAAGACCATGCGCCGCCCGGCCAATCAGGAGAAGGTGCTGGACCGGATCAAGGGCTGGCGGCAGGTCTGTCCCGACATCGCCATCCGCTCCACCTTCATCGTCGGCTTTCCCGGTGAAACCGACGACGACTTCGAGTTCCTTCTGGACTGGTTGGAGGAAGCGGAGATCGAGCGGGTCGGCTGTTTTCGCTACGAGCCGGTCGAAGGCGCCCGCGCGAACGATTTGCCGGGGGCGGTGCCGGAAGAAGTCAAACAGCAGCGCTACGAACGGCTGATGCTGGCGCAGCAGGAAATCTCGACCCGCGCCTTGGCCAAACGGGTCGGTCGCACCACTCGGCTGATCGTCGACGAGGTGGACGAGGAGGGGGCCATCGGCCGAACCGAGTGGGACGCCCCGCAGGTCGACGGCATCACCTTTCTGCAGGGTGAGACGGACCTGAAGCCCGGCGACATCGTACCGGTTCGCATCGACCACGCCGACGAGTATGACTTCTGGGCAACGCGCTTGCCGATGGATTGAGCGCAGTGCGGCGCCAGTTTCTCGCCAGCCCGCCTAGAGCGCGATCGTTTTTGACGGAAGCGACTTCGCTTCCGTCAAAAACGATCGCGCTCTAAACCTTATGATTAGAGTAGGATTCACGCCTTAGGTGGGATCGCCAGAACGATTTCACCTAAGGCGATCCTGCTCTAGAAATCCCGAACTTGCGATTCATCTGTTGGAGGCGGTCGAAACGCGTTTCCGCCTCGACAGATCGTGAAGAAAACGTACAAAAAACACTGCGCCGGCGGTGAGGCCGGCGCAGTGTCGGAAACTCTCTTCGGCGACGCCTGTCGCCGGGATCGCGCTTACTTCGGGCGCGTGGCGCCGTAGCGGGAGCGCTTCTGCTTGCGGTCCTTGACGCCCTGGGTGTCCAGCGCACCTCGCACGACGCGGAAATAGACACCGGGCAGGTCGTTCGGACCGCCGCCCTGCACCAGCACCACAGAGTGCTCCTGCAGGTTATGGCCCTCGCCGGGAATGTAGGCGGTGATTTCGTGGCCGTTGGTCATGCGCACGCGCGCGACCTTGCGCAGCGCCGAGTTCGGCTTACGCGGCGTCACGGTGTAGACGCGCGTGCAGACGCCGCGAAGCTGCGGATTATTTTCCAGGCCGAGGCTGCGGTCTCCGCTGGCCTTGTCCTTGCGCGGCTTGCGGATCAGCTGATTAATCGTGGGCATGAGTGCT